>JAJYBE010000015.1 GCA_021779205.1 bacterium | reverse complement strand
AGAAATAAAACCAATGTCATTTTTTCCGAAAAAATAATTTTTATCCGACCAAGTTTTAAAAAAATCAAGAGAAGAATTTCCATATAACTCAACAGCCATGTGAGCAACTTTTTTTTCACTATCCAATATTTCCAATTTGCACAAAGGCTTGAATATGCTATAGATAGCAAATAGAAAAGAAATTATACCCAACATTCTTATGGTATCAAGAAAATTATCCGCATAAGCATTTCTGATCATCAAATCATCATTTCCCAATAAAGCATATTCACGCAATGTGCGTATTAGCGCTTGACTAAGTTGAAAATCGATTCCAAACGTTCTTTTATTCAGAAGCCAAAAACCGGCAGTTCCAAAAATAATCGCCACAAAAAGACTGGCGAGAGCAAGTTTTATTCCTTGAGCAATATTGTAGGCATTAGCTTTGACAATAAAATAAGATCTGAAATATAAAAGTAAAAATAAAGTTATAAGCGGAGCGATAGCCATTGGATATGATGATTTGGTGTGAGAAAAGTGAGTTAAAATAACATAAATCAAAATAAAAACAGCCGACCACCAAGCAATTAATTTGCGTTTATAAATATTATAAGACAAATAAACCAAAGAAAAACCAAATAAGAGAGTAGCGATTTTTTTACCTTTATAAAAACCAAATGGAAGATAAGTAGAAAAAAGATGCGTTTGATGATGATGAAATTTTAAAAATAATTCTCCGGATAGAATTATTATTCCGCTGAGCAATGTCAAAAAAGCGATTACTTTTATCGGGAAATCAGTTAATTTTAATTTTAAAATATTTTTTTTTAGCTGATTCATATGATTATTATTTCCAAAGATTATTCAGCCACTCGAGACCTCTGAATAGGTGTTTTGACCAAAACCCCCATGAATGTGATCCGTTATAAGAAATAAAATGAACATCAAATCCATTGCTTTGCAATAAATCATTGATGCGTTGCGTGTCCGTTTTTGGCGCTCCGGCATTGGAACTCAATAAAAACACTTTTACACTCTTATCTGCTAGTTGCGGGATATATAAAGAAGGAGAATTTTCATCAACCACTTTTTGCGAATGCTGAATATAGACTTGAGTTTCCGGAGCCTTTTCTATCGCCCAATAACCAGAAAAGGAAAGAATGTAACCAAAAATATCTTGATGTTTCAATCCGATATTCAACGCACCAAAACCACCGGAAGATGCTCCGCCGATAGCGCGATGAAGCGGATCGGGAATTGTGTTAAAATTTGCGTCAACAAAACCGGTCACTATTTTTGCGATGAAATCTTCATTGAGTTCTTTGCCGTCAGCAGAATTTATAAATTGCGTGTCATTATTTGATCCGCCATTTCCATCGGGAAAAATAGCGATACAAGGAATAATTTTTCCACTTTCAATTTCACTATCAAAAGTTTTTTGCGCATTTCCTTCGATTAGCCAATCCATATCTTGACCAGGAGATCCATGCAATAAATAAATCACCGGATAACGCTTTGTTGTGTCATTAGGATTATAGCCTTTTGGCAAATAGGCAATGACCTCTCTTTTTTCGCGCTCGTTCATTGTTAGGTTAAATTTGACAAGCATTGATTTGACTTTCAGTTGCGCAATAAAATCCGGTGAGGCTATTTGCTTGTTAAGTTCGGGAATGCTTTCATTTTTTGTCCATGCAAAAGGATTGTGGCTATAAGGAAGATAGCGAAAAGTGTCTAGCATTTGCGATGGAAAAAGCATACCCAATATTCCAAATACGCAAAGAAAAAAAATAATTACCCAAGTGATTTTACTTTTTAAGATTTTTTTAAATCTACTCATTGTTATTTTTTTAGAATAATTAGAAACCTGCCTAGCCTTGCTTCTTTTTCGTTTATATTGGAATTGGAAGAGTTGTTTTTTTTTCTTGCCAACGTAAGAGTGAAAAGTGGTCGTTGGCCATCATCGTTTTTGCGAATAGGAACAATTTCAATTTGAGCTTTAGCAACTAAAAATTCAATCGATTTTGTCGCCTTGAAAAGAACTTGTTGATTTCCTCCAAGATAGGCTTGCGAATTTTTATTTGAATTGGCAATGATAAAATCAGAAATAGCTTCCAATTCTCCTAAATTCACAATATCCACCTTTCCTTTTGCTTTGCCTTTTTCATATTCGCTGTTTGTGGCGAATGTTTTTTGTATAAAATAAAGATTCAATCCAATCAAGCTTATAAAAATTATAATTGCTATGACGAATATGCGTTTTTTTGGAAATTTTTCTGCTAAAAATTTTACCCAAAATCCCGCTAATAAAAATGGTGAAAAAATAATAACCAAAAAGAAGCGCATGGAAAGCTCAAATGCCAATGGTATAAAAATAACATAGGCAATGCCAAGATATAGAAAAATCACTCCGAGGAAAGCTTTTTTATTAAAATCGATTTCTTTTAGGAAATAATTAAAACCGATAGCCATTCCGCCAAAAACAAATATCAAGCCAAAAGCTAAAATAATTAAATCTTGTGCATAGCCACTTGTTTTAATGGAACAACTGTCTGAAATTTCATAACCGGAAATAATTTCAATATTTCCTTGCGTCCAACAGCTGGTATCTCTTAGCAAATCTGCCAAGATCGAACTTTCTTTTTTTTGCTTGGTTTTCATTCCCCCAAAAAAAGCTTTCATATTCTTTCCGTGTGTTTGATATTCATCAATAAATTGCGGAACATTCAAAAATAATGAAATAGTTAAAATAATAAAAAAATATTTTAATATCTTTTTACTTTTTATTGCCAGTGCAAAAAAAACAATGATCGTGGTTAGTGGCAAAAAAACAAAAAGCGTAGTATGCAATTGCATTCCAATACCGACAGCCAAACCGGCGATAATTGACCAAATTATTTTTTTGTTGTTTTTCTTTTCAATAATATTAATAATTCCATATAGCGCTAAAGTTACCCAAAAAGGTATGGAATTTGGATTCCATGCAAAACGAGAATATTGAATCGCATAGAAAGAAAAAGAGAATAAGGCTACTAAAGCAACGGATAATTTTTTTTCAAAATATTTCCTTAGAAAAAGAAATAAAAGCGGAATACATAAAAGTGAAGTCAATAAATCCGGATAGGCCATTTTATCGGGATAATTACCAAAAATTTTAGCAGAAATAATTTCAAAATAATAAAACGCCGGTCCGAGTTTAAATTCTGTTCCGCCCGCTTTCGGTCCAAGTAGCGGCCAAGAATTTTTTCCATTAACAACATCGCCGACTAAAATTGCATCGCGCCCCTGATCGGCATTGAATCGGAGCCAGTCATGATAGTGATAGGTGCGCAAAAATAAGCCGACTAAAAAAATCAATGCCAACAACCAATAATAAATTGTTGTTCGATTGAATATTTTTTTAAATCTATTAGTCATAAAAAATCAGTTTTTTAGTTTATAAATACCAATCTGACCAAAACTTCTATAATTTTCTATTTCAAGATTATAATTTCCAGGAACGGAATCGTATTCCGTTGCCTGCTTATTTCCCAAGCTTTGTCCGATAAAAAAAATCGGAACGGTAGTATTGGCTATTTTTTGAAAAAATCTTCCGCTACGCAAAACATTGATATTTCTTTTTGACATAGTATAGGATAGTGTTTTTGTGTAATTTTGCAAATACTTAGCGCCTCCCAAAAGATAAATATCCTTGGAGTTGCCTGCCTGATTTTTGATATAATCGCTGATTGCATTTAATTCATCTAATGTTATATAGATTGCCGTATTGCTCGTTTTTGTATAAAATAGCTTTGCTTGTGAAAAAATAGCCGAACCATTCAAAGCGATTAGGATGATAAAAACCACTCGTTTCAGCCATATTTTTTCAGAATTATTTTTTGAAATAAAGTTCAGAATCAAACCTAAAAACAAAAATGGTAAAAATAAAATTGGTAAAAAATAACGCACCTGGCCGTTGTGATTAACTATAGGCAAAATTACTAAAAAAATCAAAAAGGACCATAAAAAATTTAAACCGAGAAATATTTTTCTTTTTTTATCGGTTTCTTGAAAAAAATAATAAATCAATAATACGCAGCCTAAAAAAAATATTACCACTCCCGTTAAAATAGCCGCCATGGAAACAATGTAATCTTGAAGGTTTCCGGTATATTTGAAATAGGAAAAGGAATTGCAAGAGTCATTATTTTCAAGAGAAGATAAAAATAAAATATTAGCTTGTCCGGAGCAAATTGCATCCAGGGCGATATTTTTTTCAAATTCCGATCCTTCATTGGGTGAGCGATCGGAAAAAACACGCAAAAACTGTCTGGTATTGAAAAAATTTGTCCTCGTTTCGCTAATAATTTGTCCTGTATTTAGTGCCATGGCGATTAAAATAATCGCTATGGTTTTTGACCAAAAATTGATTTTATTATAACTCGATTTAATTAAAAATATAAAAATAATCACGAAAAATATTGGCATAAGCACCAAAAGAACCGTGTGCAATTGTATGCTTACGCCCAGCGCAATACCTCCTAGAATTATCCAATACCAATGAGTTTTTTCTTTGTAACAAATAAATTCATATAGGGCTAAAAGAAATAATAAGCAAAAAAATGGGATTGAATTTGAATTCCAAGCAAAACGAGAATAGCGAATAGCATAAAAAGATACACTATAAAGACCGGTTAGCGACAGTGAGAGATTGATAGAAAAATATTTTTTAAAAAAATAATACAAAAGCGGGATTGAAAGAATAGAAAACAAGAGATCGGGATATGCTATTGTCCATGGCGTGCTGTCAAAAATTTTTGCGGAAATAATTTGAAAATAATAATATATCGGACCAAGCTTGAAATGCGTGCTTGCGGCAATTGGCCCAAGTAGCGGCCAAGCGGACTTTCCGGATAGCACATCATCCACCAATGAAACATCGCGTGCCTGATCGGGATAAAAATACAGCCAATCTTTAAAATGATAAGTGCGCAAAAAAACACCTACGCAAATAATAGCCAAAAGAATATATGCCTGCCTGGAAAAATGAAGTTTTTTTAAAAAAAATAACATAAGTTAATTTGATATATTTTATCTTATTTTTTGTAATTGATAAATACTGACTCCTCCGAAATCTTTGTGTGCCAGGATTGTATATCCGGGAAGGCTAAAATCAGGATTATCTTTATAGTTATCACCCAAATAGAACAATGGACGATTATCCGATATCGTCTTATTTTCTTTTATCCGTTCGATGTGTAGTCCTTTTTTATCTGTGAGATAGGCAATGGATTTATAGAAATTTGAATATCTGTTCAATTCCATAAAATAAATATTTCTTTGTGATCCAGATTGGCTCGATAGATAATTAGCAATCAATTCCATTTCTCCCAAAACCACTTCTTCATTCCCGCTTCTTGTTCCTGTTGCTAATTGCTTTGCTATTTCATAAATAGAAATTCCATTATAAAAAATAACCCAAAGAAGAGCAACCGCAATCACTAATTGCGAACTTTTTTTATCTTGCGGATATTTTTGATATAAAAAATCCATCATTAAGCCAAAAAATAAAAGCGGAACGAAAAATATATGTACAAAATATCGATAATTGGAATTAACTACCGGTAAAAAAACAAAGAAAGAGAGTGTTATGTATAATATTATAATCCCCCAAAGGTATTTTTTTTCGTTATTCGGTTCTTTTTTAAAGCGTCTTATGAGCAATCCGTAACCAAAAAGAGAAAACAATAAACTAAACGATATCTGTAATAGAAATAATGGGGTGTATTCTATTTTATTTTTAACAACCGATATTGATTGTTCCAGTATTTTCATATAATAAAAATTGCATTCGGTATCACCGAAAGACGATAACATATAAACATTGCCTTCGATATGGCAATCAACATCATCTCCGAATTTGTTTAAAAAATTAGCATCTCCCCCGCTGCCATGTCCGGAAAGAGAAACAAGAAAAATTTTAGTATTGGAAAAATTCGTTTGTTGCTCATGGATTGCTTGGCCAAGATTTAAAATGAAAGCGATTAGAAATACCACTAGCCATTTGCCTAAAATTTTCCAATTCTTCTTTAAAGAAAGGATTAAAATAAAAAAGACGGTTGCCGGAAATAACACCAATAAGATGGCGTGCAATTGGACTCCAACACCCAATGCGATGCCTAAAATCACAACCCAAAGCCAATTATTTTTTTTATTTTTTGCAAATTCCCAAAGAGAAAGCAAGAATAGCAAAGAAAAAAATGGAATTGAATTTGGATTCCATGCGGAATGGGAAAACTTTAGTGCATAAAAAGAAACGGCAAAAATTCCAGTCAATACGATTGAAGTGTTCAGAGAAAAAAGTTTGCGGATAAAAAAATAAAAAAGTGGTAAAGAAAGAACAGTAAAAAGCAAATCGGGATATGCCATCTTGTCCGGGTAATTGCCAAAAATTTTAGCGGAAATTATTTCAAAATAATAATACATTGGTCCAATATGAAAACGCGTCGAACGACCCCCTGTTCCGCTTTTACTCATATCCGGTCCAAGCAGTGGCCAAGCAGTTTTTCCGGTAACAACATCCCCTACTCTGACCGCATCATTAACTTGATCAGAACCAAAATCAAGCCAATTATGCAATTGGTAAGTTCTCAGAAATATACCGACAACAAAAATGGCTAAAATAATCCAAATACGCCAATAACTATTTTTCATTTGTTTTTTTTAATCGCCAATCAAATCCGTTAATTATTGAAAATTATCGCTTAGATTGATTATAAAAAAGAATAATGAAAAATAAATGAATACTTCTTAATTTTTATTTTTTAACTTATAGATTCCAATTTGTCCGAGATTCCAAGCGGATTCAATCCTTTTTCCATCTATTGTTTGTTCGGTTTTTTCCGCATCACTCCTCCAGATATAGAAAGCATTTCCGTTAAACGGAATAACGCCTTCGCTTCCGGAATTAATGATAACTAATCCTTGTTTTTTAAGCAAATAAGACAATGGGCCGAAAAAATTGGAAACATAGCGCGTATTGCCGACAAGATATATTTTACCATTTTTATCCGCCCCGGCAGCCAAGTAGTTTGCCATCTTTTCAGTTTCTCCTAGAACAACCAGATTTTCACTGTTTTTATTTTCCGCAGAAAGCATTTGATATTCCCTTTCTATTGAACTAAGATTGGTGATTGTTAAAAATATGAAAACTGATACCGTGAATATGGCATGTTTTTTGACTAACTTTTGAGTCAAAAAACCTAAAAATAAAAATGGCACAAAAAAACAATGAATAAAATAACGGTATTCATTCATGCCGGTTCTGATCACTGCAAGCATAATTAAAAAAGAAAATAACATATATAAACTGATTAGACCCAGAAAATAACGCTTTTTTTCATCCCGTTCTTTTTTTAAAAAATAAATCAGAGTTACATAGCCGAATAACGAAAATGGCAAGCCGAAAAATAATTCGATTACAAATGAAAAATCATGCAAACTTCTTCGGAATTGTTTATTATTGTCTCCGCTTAGCAGTCTGATATAAGAAAAATTACATGTATCATCATTCAATGAAGATAATATATAGGGATTGGCCTCAACATGATAATCGAGATCTTTTTCAAAGCCTTCCAATAAATTCATTTTTTGCGAAGAAGGACTTAAAAAAATTTTAGTATTAACAAAATTATTTCTATATTCACTAATCAATTGGCTTAGATTAAAAATAAAAATAATTGTCAATACGAGGAAAAAACGACCAATTATTTTTCGATTTTTCCCTAGTAAATATGCGAATACAAAAAAAGCTGTCGCGGGAAATAGTAGCAATAAAATAATATGCAATTGAATCCCGATGCCGATTGCCATGCCTAAAAATACCGCCCAAATCCAGTCGGTTTTTTCTTTATTTATTAAAAATTCATATAACGACAATAAAAATAAGGTTACAAAAAACGGAATTGAATTGGGATTCCAGGCAAAGCGAGAATATTCTATTGCATAATAAGATATCGTGTATAAACCTATCAATGTCAAAGAAAGATTGGCGGAAAAATATTTTTTAAAAAAATAATATAAAAGCAAAATGGTTAATATTCCGAAAAGAAGATCGGGATAAGCTAGCTTATCAGGATAATTGCCAAAAATTTTAGCAGAAATAATTTGAAAATAATAATATATCGGACCAAGGTGAAACAACTCACCGCCAGTGCTATTGGATTTTCTCATTGATGGTCCGAGTAATGGCCAGGCAATTTTTCCACTAATGACATTGTCAGTTAGGACGGCATCACGCGATTGATCCTGTTCGAAATTTAACCAGTCATGGAAATGATAAACGCGCAAAAATATTCCTAATAAAAGAATGGCCGCTAACGGAATTATTTTATTTTTTTTAAAATTGAAAGGACTGAACGAATCTTTAATCATTTGTCTCATTATTTTTTAAGCGTATAAATGATTACCTGATTAAATCGTTTAATGTTTAAGATCGCATTTCCTCCGATTTGCTCTCCTACATTATATGGTGTTGATTTGTAGCTATCAATATAAAAAAATATTCTTCCCGCGGGAAAAGGTTTATTGTTTTCCGGACGAACTATTTTTATTTCCGGATTTTTTATTAGTAGCAAATATTCAAATGGTTTCAAAAAGCGCTTGAGATACATTTTTTGTCCGTCGATATAAATAATATTTTTTTGCAAAGTATTATTTTGCATATAGTCTAGCATGGGTATGATTTCGCCCAAAATACTGTTATCGACATTGCTAACATCTTTTTTTAAATACAAATTTGCCGCTTGAGTCAAGGTGGAAATATTTGAAATCAAAAGCATACATGCAATTCCGCCAATAATAAGCGCACTATGTTTTTTTTGTTTTTCCAAAATAAAATCAAACCACAAGCCTAAAAGTACAAATGGAATAAAAAATAAAATATTATAATAATGCACAGCGATTTGAGAAGCAACGGGAAGCATTACGGCAAAAGAAATTAAATTATATACACCAATTAAACCTATAAAATATTTTTTATTTAAATCTTTTGCTTGTTTGTGAGTTTTATAATAACGAATTGCTAAAAAATATCCGCCAATTGAAAAAATCAAAATCAAAATCGTGCCTAAAATGAAAAAGTTGCCATTAGGAAATCCGCCCGGTATATTTTTATACTTATTTTTATCGCCTTTTTTTAAATTAAAAATATCTCCGCAACCTTCCATGTTTTCCGCAGAAGAGATTATATGGGCATTTGCTTGAAACTGACAGGCTGTGATAAGAAAAACATTTCTGGGAAGACTCGCACCCAAACTTGATTCGGAGGAGGCGCCTTTGAATAATTGCTTAATATTGGAAATAGGTGCTGTTGTTTCATAGATAATCTGCCCAATATTCATTAATAAAAAAAGAGTAACGGTTAGTATGAAGTTTTTCCAAGTAAGATTTTTAATTTTAATCAAAAATATGCAAACCAAAAAAGCAACTGCCGGCATAATTAAAAATAAAAGCGCATGCAATTGAACACCAACACCCATGGCAATTCCCGCTAAAATCGCCCACTTGCTTTTTTGTTTATTTTTTTCATTCAGCATTTCCAACAATGCATAAAGAAAAAGTAGAACAAAAAACGGAATTGAATTGGGATTCGAAGCAAAGCGCGATGTGATGATTAGAAAATATGAGAGACTGGAGAAAACATCTAGAATAAGCGCTATTTTCAGGGAAAAATATTTACGCAAGAAAAAAAACAAGAGCGGAATCGTCATGATGGAAAAAAATAAATCGGGATAAGCTAATTTATCCGGAGAATTTCCAAAAATCAACGCTGAGACATATTCCGCTTGATAATAGAGCGGCCCTAAATAAAATTTGGTATTTCCCGCTTGCGGTCCGAGCAGCGGTAAGGCGTTTTTTTTATTTAACGCATTATTTATGATTGTGGCATCCCTTGCTTCGTCCGGACTGAAGCGCAACCAATCATGAAAATGATAGGTGCGCAAAAATATCCCACTGCCGATGATTAAAAGCAAGATCCAAACCCAGAAAGGAATTAATTTTAGAAAACCAGACTTAAATTTCATTGTTTAATGTTTTTTTTCATCTTAATACCAAAAACATCCTTCCAATATAATCGATCTTTCTCTCCGGCAGTTGCTTTGAATTTAAAATTCGAATTAATAACTCGATTAGGAAAAGCAATTTCCCAAACTTTCAATTGTCCAACTTGTTCCGATGAAATAATTGTAATCGCTTCTTTAAATTTTTTTATAACCGGAGTCAATTCGCTTTTTGCCGGAGTAATGGCAAAAAATTGTGCTTGCGGATCGCCGTTTAGTTTCATATTAGAGAATTTAAGGCTTTTATTTTGTTTTTGCAGGAGCAAATAGTCAATCGGGCGAACATGTTCTGGTTTAACATAATAGTAAATCGTTGCCCCTGTTTTTCGATGAGCATAAATATAATCGGCAACTCGTTGCAATTCGCCTAATGTTACCCCGTCTTTATTTTTTAAAATCAGTGTTCGCTTAACAGCAAACGCACTTTTCTGCGATTTTTCCTGTTCTTTAAACCATTGATACGTGCCATGGGAATTCCAACCAATAATTCCGGCAGTCAGGAAAAGCGCCATTGGCAAAGCTGTTTTTTTGCCAAATTTTTCTTCCAAATAGTTAAAAATTAAACCCATAAAAATAAAAGGGACGGCAAAAACAACAATAAAGAAACGCGGACGAAGTTGAAATGAAACTGGAATGGTTATGATGAAAAAAATGCCAATCCATGTCAGGAGTAGTAATAAGAAGTCTTTTTTCAATGGACTGATTTCTTTTTTTAAAAAACGGATTATTAAAATAAAACCACCCAGCAAAATCACTCCGGTCAAAACAACCGCGGGCCATTCTTTTTGCATATGGCCATTTTCATAGCATTGGGATGTGGTAATAAGACAATAATATTTGAGATTTTCAGTGATACCTTTTTGAATTTTATCGCTGAGTGGCTTGTTAGCCGGTTTCGATCCTATTGCTTCAATAAAATTTTTAGAATTTTGAAAATTCTTTCTCGAATCGCTTATAATCACCGGGATATAAAAAATTAAAAAAACCAAAACAATAATTCCCGCATAAACAATAATTTTTTTAAATAGCTTCTCCTTAAAGCAGGCTTTAATTTCTGTCCCATTCCAAAGTTTAAAGTGAAAAATAATCAATAATCCGGATATTCCCATCAAACTAAAAAAACCGAAAAAATGCAACTGCGATCCGATGACCGCTCCAGTCGCCCAGATAGCAATCCACCATTTGCGTTTTTTTCGTCCGGCTCGTTGAGCATTTTCAACAATCCGTAAAAAGCCAATAGCAAGAAAAATTGCAAAGCATTGGGATTCCAAGAAAAACGCGAATATTGAATAATAATAAACGAAAAAGCGTACATTGCCGTTATCATCAAGGAATACCTTCGGGAAAAATACAGGCGCGAAATTAAATAGAGTGTTGGAATCGCTAAAATAGAAAAAAATAAATCAGGATAAGCAAAAACATACGGCTCGGTTGAATTGAAAATTTTTCCACTTAAGTATTGGAAATAATAAAAAATCGGACCGAGGCGAAGAAATCCATGCTTAAGTTTTGTTGATCCGGCACGCGCACCAAGCAACGGCAGGTATCCCGGGCCGTCATTTACCGCTCGACTGATCAGCAATGCGTCGCGCGATTGATCCATCTTAAAGTATAGCCATTCGTCAAATTTATAAAAACGCACAAAGAAAGCAACTAAAATAATCGCCAGAAGCGCTATCGTTGCGTATTTTTTTTTAATGCAACTTAGAAATTTTTGCATATTTTTTTATTAATCTAAAAACTTGTTAAAAAAATAATTCGAATTTTAAAAGCATAAACATAAGACTGGCTGAAAGCGCAAGAAAATAAAATAACAATGCATATTCTCTTTTGGCGTCAGTTTCTTTTCTGAATAATAGCATAAAAGCTAATGGAATAATATAGTAACGCTGTTCAATAAGCAATGAAGGGATGATACTCGCCAACGCAAACGGAAAAATCAATAACGCTTTTTTTTCAAATTTAAGCTGAAAAATCGTTAAATATCCGAAAAAAATTACCAATACATAAAGAAAAATATATTGATGATACGCCTGTTGTAAGACAATATTTCTCAAGAATCGCATTTTTAAATTATACATATGCAATGCAGGAGTGAAAAATATAAATGACATAGCGATTAGTCCGCCGACAATTATGTTTAAAATTGAACCGCGATGAAGTTTTATTTTACGCGTTTTAAAAAAAGAGACTAGAGAAATAAGCGCTACCGGCAAAAACAAAATACAAATGATGGCAAGAAAAAAATAAACATTTCCTAAATGAAATCCGACTTGTTGATTTGTTATATCGCCAATGGCAATGCCATGATTCAAAAAAACAAACAAACCGAACAAGCCTCCTGTGCAAATATATCCGATTGTTCGATGTAAGTGTTTTTTAAGTAAATTAAAAGAAAAAACAAATCCATAATCGGAAATATAAATATAGAACCAAAAAAATGCCACCCAAATAATATTGGTTTGTCTGGCAAGCAAGGAAAGAAAAATAAAAAAAGTCGATAAACCATAGTGTTTTTTAAGTAAAAAATAAAAAGCCACAAAAACTAAAATAAGTGAAAAAATATCCGTATAAATAAACGGAAAATAAAAAAAACTTATCGGGAAAAAAATAAATTGCAATGTTCGCAGATAGGGATTTTTAATTCCTAACTGCTTGGAAATTAAAAAGAAAATCCAAATTGAAATTAGGGAAACCAAGAGGCTGACTAGGCGAATTTCTCGCGTCGCCGATAAATCAATAAAAAATCCTGCACCGGAAACGATAGAAGCAATGGTCAAATGATAACCCGGAATAGTTGTGAGATCAGACATTAAAGAATAGTTACCTTTTATAAAGCGATTGATTTGCCTCGAATGTGTTTTTTCATCGGCATAAGAGCTATCACCACCATAAACAGCCATTAACCACATTAAAAGAGCCAAACTTAAAAAAATCACAAATACCGCCTTATTTCGCAACGCACTGTTTATTTTTTGCATAGCTGAATTTTAGCAAACATTTCCTTGTTTGCAAAACGATTACTTTGTTGTATTATTTAGAAGTATGAAAAAAAGTATTAAAAAATTTCTACCGGCATTTGTCATATTATCTGTTTTAGGCATAAATTTAATTTTAGGACTGATGCGTTTGGAAAAGTATTCTTCCGTTGATGAGCCATATTGGACATATGGGCGCACGCCAAAATTTTGGTCGGCTGTTTCCGCACATAAATGGAAGTCCACTACAATTAGCGATAAGCCGGGAATTACCGTGGCTTTGCTTTCCGGATACGGGTTGACCAAATTCAACCCGATGAATTATAAATCTCTTCGAGGTGAAGTTAAGACCGATGAGCAATTATCCGTGATTAATGGAATAAATTTTTATTTTCGCCTGCCGATTTTTCTTTGCACGGTTTTGCTTTTGCCTTTGTTCTATTTTTTTCTCAAAAAACTGTTTGGAAAAACCATTGCACTTATCGGCTTTATTTCAATCGGGCTATCTCCAATTCTTTTGGGAATTTCCCTAATCATCAATCCAGATTCTTTGCTTTGGTTGCTCTTCCCTTTTTCCTTTTTAAGCTATTTTATTTTTCAAAAAACAAAAAACAAGCGCTACCTCCAATGTGCGGGATTTTTTTTGGGACTGACATTGCTTACTAAATATGTAGCCAATATTTTATATATCTTTTTTTTCATTGCACCGTTTGTGGAATATATTCTTATGGAAAAAAAGCCCAATTTAATAAATTATCTAAAAGAATCACTTAAAGATTTTTTTACTATTGCACTGATTTCGATGGCGGTTTTTTATGTTTTGTACCCTGCAACATGGATGCACTTGGATGTTTTGCTGGGAGGAACCTTTCTTAGCAAAGCTTTTGAAACAACTTGGCCGATGTTTGTCATAATGATTGGCTTTATCGTTGCGGATGTTTTTTTCTACAAAGCCAAAGTAACCCAATGGATATTGGATTTTTTTGCCAAGCACAAGCAAAAACTTATAAAAATCGTTTTAGGGATTTTTCTTTTTTTGATTGCTTTTGTAATAGTCGATGTTTACTTGGGAATGAAACCATTTGATTTTGAAAATATAATCGCATCTCCCAAGGGTATCGGATCAGGCAATATCCTATTAAAATACGGGCGCGCCATATCGGCCGATGTATATAGTTTGATTTTTGGCGTTTCCCCGTTGGTTCTTCTTGGCGCAATCAGCGCTTTGCTTTTTGCGCTAAAAGAAAAAAACAGAAATTCCTTTGAAACAAAAATCATTTTCTACTTTATTTTATTTATGCTTTTTTATTATTTCGCTTCAACCGTTGACAGGGTGATTGCCACTGTGCGTTACCAGATCGTGCTTTATCCCCTGTTTTTTTCCATTTCCGCCATTGGTCTTTTTCAGCTTGTTTCTTTTCGATTTTTGCATAAATATTTTATCCGAACTTTATTTATTTTTTTATTTTGTTTAGTGTTATTTTTTGAGCTTTTTTCTGTTCGTCCATTTTATTTTAGTTATGCGTCCATTCTTCTCCCGCAAAAATATTTAGTTAACCTTAAAGATATGGGTGATGGAAGCTATGAAGCGGCGCAATTTCTCAATGAGCTGCCTAATGCCAGAAATTTAAGTATTTGGTCGGATAAGGGTGCCGTTTGCGCCGTATTTAAAGGAAAGTGCACTATTGGTTTTACCAAAAAAATTAAAACTATGCGATTTGATTATTTGGTTACTTCTTCTGGTCGAAAATCGCGCACACTGAAATTATCCGCTTCGCTTAATAGCTATATTGATTTTCATAAAGCTTACAGCACGGAAGATTATGCCAAAAAGATTATTTTGGCGGGACGGGAAAATAATTATGTTAAAATAGTTTCAGCGCAAATGTTGTATAAAAAATAAATCTTCTGACTCACACAAAATTTTTTAATTATGCATTGGACTAAATTGCAATTTTTCAAAAAAATAAATCCCTTAATTCAAAAAATTATTCTACGCAAATGGGAATTTTTACTTCTTACTGTTATTTTTTGCGCTGGAATTTTTTTGCGCGCTTATCACTTTTCCGATTGGTTGCATTTTGAAATTGATCAGACTTATGATAGCAATATAGTTTCTTCAGCAATCAAAAACGGACCGGGAAATCTAACGTTGCTTGGTCCAACTGCCGGAGGAGGGCGGGCGCTTCGACTCGGACCGGCGTTTTATTATATGCAATATATCAGCGCCGAAATTTTTGGCGGAGATCCAACCGGACAAGCTATGCATGTGTTAATTTTAAATATACTTGCCTTGCCACTTTTTTATCTTTTTTGTCGCCGGTATTTTTCCATTCCCCTTTCAATCGGCTTAAACGCACTTTTCTCTTTTTCCCTCTATTCCATTATGTATTCTCGCTTTTCTTGGAGTCCGAATGTTTTACCATTTTTAATCCTGTTTTCTTTTTATGCCCTGCTTCGCTCCGTCTCTCAAAAAGAAAAGCATCCGGCGCGCTGGTTTCTTGTTTCTGTTGCATTTGTAACAATTACTTCGCAAATTCATTTTAATGCTTTTTTTTCCATTCCGGCAATCGCTGTTATTTTTACGGCCATAAAAAGACCTCGTTTTAATTGGAAAATTTGGCTTTCTTCTCTCATAATCATTTTTTTGATTTATTCGCCGGTGATTATCAGTGATTTAAAAACAAACGCGCAAAATTTACATTATTTTAAAGCTAAATTTACAAAAACAGGAGGGCATATTTCCCCACCGCTTAAAACCGTTTCTCAAGATTTTCTTTACAACGTTTATGAATATTTTTTTATCGTTACAAGCAATGATCAAATTAATGGGGTTAGACTGACTAATTATGGATTTACTTGCAATGCTTGCCATGAAAATTTAAACATAAAAATAATCATCATATTTATTTTTTTATGTGCTCTTTTTGGATTGTTTCTTAGCTTTTTTAAGGAAAAAAATCCGGAAAAGAAAAATTTTCTCTTATTGGTATTGCTTTGGTTTTTTGTTACCTTTTTTCTTTTTTATTCACTAGCGGGAAACTATCGGATGTATCCGCGTTTTTTTCTGCTGATTAGCCCCATGGCAATTCTATTTTTTGGCTTTATTTTTCAATATCTCCGACCGGAAAAAAATTCAAAACGACTTATAATCTTTGTTTTAATTGTTATTTTTTTGGCTATATTCAATTTGCAAAAAATATTTATTGTTTTCAAACAATTGCGCAACGTTGAAACGACAGCCGATTCCAATATTGCATTGGGTGATGTTTTTCCCGAAACCGATCGCATAACTCTTGCAGAACAATTGCGCGTCGTGAGCTATATCGAAAAAAAATATCAAGAAAATCATTACCCGGTTTATTTAAGTAGTAAATCAGAATACGAACCGGTTTATTGGTATTTTCTTGAAAGAGCCGGAGTGTATTATTATGACAAAATCAATGGGAAAAAACTTTATGCGCAAAGTAATTATTTTGATATCATTCTTTCCGGTTCTCGTCCATATTCCAATTCGAATTTCACAATCAAAGAACAAAAAAACTTGGGCGCTTTGACTGTTTATTATCTCGAACCAAAACAAGTTAATATCATTGCGCCAAAACCATCAGAATCAGATCGTAAAATTTCCGAAGAAACAAGCAATATTTCTGAACTATTAAAATGGAATGAAATATTCAAAAAATAAAATTCGTAAATTTTTCAAAAAAAATAAACGGCTCCCGATGCTGATATTTTTATTATTTTTTTCATTCCTATGTTTAATTTATTCATTAACAAAAAAAGAGTCGACGTCTGTTTCCACTATTAATGTTCAGCAAATAAAACCACGCTTGAATTTGCAAACTATTCCCATTGATATTTTTGCCAATGAAAAAGATGGTGATGTAATAAATTTTTCGCTCAAAACAATCAACCAGCCGACTTTTCCTTCGCCTGTCTGCAATATTTCCGATTATGGCGCCATTAGCGATGGAAAAACAAAAAATACAACCGCTTTTGCCGACGCAATCGAGGATTGCTTTGAAAAAGGTGGCGGTCAAGTTTTAGTTCCTCCTGGAAAATGGCTTACCGGACCGATTCATTTCAAAAGCAATATAAACCTTCATTTGGATAAAAATGCCGAAATTCTTTTTAGCACAGATTTTAATGATTATTTACCGGTAGTTTTTTCCCGCTTTGAGGGTATTGAATATTATAATTATTCCCCGCCAATTTATGCTAATAATTGCCGAAATATCGGTATAACCGGAGAAGGAACACTAAACGGACAAGGACAAGTTTGGTGGAAAATGGATATTTTAAAATCAATTGATGAAATTTACGCAATGGGTGAATTTAATGTACCTGTTTCCGAAAGAATTTTTGGCACAGAAGAAGCGGGATTGCGACCATCATTTATTCAATTTGTCAATTGCAAAAATATTTTATTGGAAGATGTATCCATAAAAAACGGTCCGATGTGGACAATTCATCCGATTTACAGTTCCGATATAATTATACGAGGCATCACCGTAAATACCAATCCCGGAAAAAGCACAGATGGAATCGATATTGATTCTTCGCACAATATTTTATTGGAAGATTCTTTTTTCAACACAGGAGATGATGCTATCGTTATCAAATCAGGTAAAGATCAGGATGGACGGCGCGTAAACAAGCCATCTGAAAATATTGTTGTCAGGAATTGCTCTGTTATTAATGGACATGCGGGATTTGCCATTGGCAGTGAAATGTCCGGAAATATCCACAATGTTTTAGTATATCATTGTAATTTTTGGGGATCGCAATACGGCATAAGACTAAAAGGCACATTACTCACAGGAGGAACGACGGAAAATATTTTCATAAAAAATATTACGATGCAAAAAATACTGTTTGATGCAATTCAAATCACCACTCAATATGAAACCGCTCTCAATAGAGAACCTTTTATACCGCCAACATTTCAAAATATAACTATGCAAAATATTTTCTGTTCCAAAGCAAAAGGATCCATATCGCTAATCGGACTTGACAGCACAAAAATTGAGAATATTCTTTTTAAAAATATTACTATTTCAGCGGGGAATAATTTGATCGTGAAAAATGCGTCTAATGTTGATTTTAATCATGTAAACATAAAAACTGAAAAGAAACCCGTATTTGAAAATGCGCAAAATATAACAAGGGAATAGTTTTTTGTTTATCGTTTTTTGAATTTATTCTTCAAATAAAACGGCAACGCGGTAAAGCTTGCAAGCATTTGCAAAATTCTAATAACAATCGAAACAGTAATCACAGCTGCCGGATCGATTCCGAACATACCAAAAAAGGTTATGTATGCCCATTCTTGCACCCCGATATTATTAATGCTGAGCGGGATGGATGAGACAATGCTGATGAGAAAAATTACCGAAAGATAATTCAGAATTGAAATTTTTATGCCTAACGCCCAAAACATTATGGAATTCAATAGCGCTAAACCAATAAAAGCAAATAGTACTGCCAAGGAAAGCACTCGTAAAAACAATTTTTTATCTAAATAATATTGATGCAAAATTTTAATAAATTCTAATATTTTTTTTGGTAATTTTTGAGAAAGTTTTTTCCCAAAATCATATTTGGTGCTTTTTTCCAATACAAATAAAAATAGTAATCCGCCGGCAATTCCCAATAAGAGCAACATAAAAAAATAATTACTTGCTATTATTTTCCAATTTAAAATACCAAAAAATAAAGCCAAAAACATCGTTCCCAAAAGACCGGTAAGCCGATCAAGAATAACCGTTGAAGCTGCTTGAGCATATCGCTTTTCGCTATCCAGCTTTCCCAATATATAAGCTTTATAGGTATCTCCGCCGATAAACGAAGGCATAAAATTATTAATAAATGCACCAGCCAAATACAAATTCAGACTTTCCTTAAATGAAATTGAAAAATTTTTAACCCGCGCCAAAATGCTCCACTTATAAGCGGAAATCGAGGTGCTAAGGAAAAATAATAAAAAATAAATCAGAATTTGCCAAAAAGAAATTTTTTGCGCATAAAAAACCACATTACTCCAATTTATTTTAACAATTAACCAATATAAAAAAAATAAACTAACAACTATCTTTCCGGCTGTTAAAAAAAATTTTTGGGAAGTTTCTTTCATAAAAAAAATCAATCAAAAAAGATATTAAACCATTTTTCCAACATCAATAGCGCCCAAATTTGTTGGGCATAGCTGACTTTTCCTTG
>JAJYBE010000014.1 GCA_021779205.1 bacterium | reverse complement strand
AAACTGCCTTAGCTTCCCAAGCATTTTCACTAATCGGCTCTAAAATAGGATTATTTTCAAACCGCTTACAACTCAAATGCCCTTTTTTCTCTTCTAATATTTCCTTAATCAATGCGTCCAAGTCGCAATCAGCAATGCAACAAGTGGTGTCTGCCGCTCCATAATAAATAATCAGCTTCTTATTTTTAATCAACGCTCCTGAAGGAAAAATAATATTTGGCACTTTTCCATATAATTCATACTCTTCTTCGGGAACCATTAACGGCAAATCAGTTCTGCCTAATATTTTTTGCGGATTTTTTAAATCTAAAAGCGCCGCTTCTATGCCAAATATTTTTTGTGTTCCCAAATAATTACGTATATACGAATAAATTAAAAGCCAACCTTTTTTGGTTTTAAGCGGAGGAGCACCAAGCTCGACTTGATCGCTGATATTTCGTTGCAAAGGAATAACATGTTCATCCAAAGACGCATACCAACTCTTCCAATAATTTTCTGACCACAAATCTTCCTCGCAATCAAAATTCGCTATAGCAATTTTTGCTGGAGGAATATCGGTATTTGCCGTAAGCGCGGCATAAATTTTTCCATCTATTTTTTCCGGAAAAAGAGCCATTGCTTTTGCATTAAAAGGCGTTATGCGATGTTTTTTTTCTATTTTTTTTAAATCCTTGGTGATTGCCAAGCCGACATTGATGCATTTCGCCGAAAAAGGAAAATCAGAAAGTGCCGTATAAAAAATATAATATTTATCCTCTAATTTTGTAATACGCGGATCCTCGCAACCGAACTGTTCCCATGAAAATTCCGGAGAAATAAATTGGTGATGTTCCCCGAAATGTATCCCATCTTTACTTGACGCCCTACCAATAGAAGAAACTTCCATCACAACACCATTATGCAAAATAGGTGAAGATTGAGCGCGATAAAAAATATGCACCCTGTCTTTACTTTTTATCGGACAACCATTAAAAGCGCCCTGCGCTTCCCATGAATTATGACTTTCCCCAACTAAGACAGGATTTTCTCTATCCCGGTAAACTGTAACCATAAAAAAATATTAAAAAAAATAATTAGGCAATCGCTATTTTTCGAAATGAAGTGGCTGCGGATGAATTGATTAACGCTGCCAAAAAATCTTTTATTGGAGTAGTTGCGACGCAAGTAAACCTATCGGCGCCACCATAATACACAAAAAGCTTTTCATCTTTAACCACGGAACCGCAAACATACACCACGCCAGCTTTCGATCCTTCGTTTTCGTATTTCTCAATCGGTTCCAAAATAGGCTCAAAAGAGCGACACAAAACTTTTTCCGGATTTTTATAATCCAACAACATCGCACCGACTTTATATTTATTTGGATCGCGTTTATCCATAGCATGATAAAGCACCAACCAACCATATTCCGTTCTAATGGGTGGCGAACCGACTCCGCGCAAAATATTATCCCAACGATTTTCATCTGATTTATTATTGTGATAACTTTCTATTATTATTTTTTCCGAATTGAGAGAATTGAAATAATCAATAGAAATTTTCGGAGAAATGCTATGTAAAATGGCAAATTTTCCATTTATTTTTTCCGGAAAAAGCACCCAATTTTTTTGGATTTCACCTGGTTTGGAAATTAGTTTAGGAATTTTCCAATTCCAATTCTTACGCAAAAAATCCTCAATCGATATTGAAGTCAACGCCACTCCTGGCGGATTACAGCCATTAAAAGCAACATAGGTCATATAAATCATGTCGCCGATAACAGAAATCCGCGGATCTTCACAGCCACTCCAGCTACCCCCGGACATATATGGATAAGCGGGATTTTTAGCGCCATTTTTCCCGGCATACTCAAAGATTTGCGACGGAATATAAACTGGCACATCCAATCGTTCATCAATATTAATTCCGTCGCTACTTGACGCATAACCTAAAACTGAAATGCCCGATTCTCCAAGTGCGCGATAAAGCAAGTGCACTTTTCCATTTAGATTTACCGCTGCCGGATTAAATGTTTCACTAGATTCCCATTTGTTTTCGCCACGCGGAATAAGCACGGGATTATTTTTCGCTTTTTTTAATTTTAATTTTGAAATATTGGCTATTTCTTGATAAATATCTTTTTTATGAACCGGAAATCGCGCCAAAGAAATAGGTATGACATGCAACTCATCAGCATAATCCCAATATGATAGAATTTCGTTATTTTTGAAAATCGACCCGACAAATCGCACCGCACGCCCATTCCATTCTTTTGGTTGTTGCCAAAGAGAGGTGCTTGAGCGCCATAAAATTCTTTGATAATCATTTTTATCAAGAAGCACCGCTCCCACTCCCCATTGTTTAGTTTTATTTTGCGCCGAATATACAAGCACGACACCCTCTTTTGTCCAAAAAGCATTATCCGCTGAAAGTCGATAACCATCAAAATAGCCATCGCGTGGACGCAAAAGCGAACTCCGCTTAACTCGCCATTTTTTTAAGTCAGAAGAAATGGCGACTTGCACAGAATTTTTTCCAAAAAACATCAGATATTTTTCAACCAAACGATCAAAGACAATTACAGCTCCAAAGTCCTTAATTCCCTCAACTGAACCGATTTTTTCCCAAAAAATACCATCCGCTGATATCGCAACCATTAACTGTTTTTCGTTTTCATTTATTTTTTGTTTATAGAAAAGCACATATTGCTCATTCAACTTTGAGATTCTAAAATCGTCATCTATCTTCAATTTATTTTTTATACCTAAAAATTTTTTAAAAAATATTTTTTGGGGCAACCGATCAAAATGCAACCCATCATCTCCAATCAAAATTTGTACTGGTTGATCATCGCCGAATTTTTCTTTACAAAAAAGAAAAACTTTTTCTCCTATTTGAGAAACGGCTAGGCCAAAAAAATTTTTATCGCTAACCATATTTTTTATAATTTTTTATATTTGCATAATAACACAAAAAATGCTCAATTTCAACTAACTAATCTTACTTTTTTATTTTCGAATATCTTCGTGCGCGCTGGAAAAAGATTTCTTGAAAAGAATGACCCAAAAATAATTTATCGCATATAGCCACCCCGTAGCAAACAATCCCTTTTCAGACAAACGCCTTCCTGAAGAATATATCGGTAATTTAAGGGTAAACTTTACTTGCCCGACCGCTCTTATTCTTTTGGCGATATCAGCATCTTCGCCATAAAATTCAACTTGTGAATTAAAGCCTCCGATTTTTTCCATTGCCGTCCGCCTAACAATAAAATTGCCTCCTTGCAAAACTGACCCGTTTTTAAAAACATATTGATTGATTAGATGAAAAAAATTTCCAACCGCATACCATAAATAAACAAAGAATCTGATTGTTTTCGATAAATCATAATAGATAAACGGTCCGCTCAAAGCAACCAATTTTGGATTGACGGAAAATTCCGCGAATACTTTATTCAACCAACCCTCGCAAAGCCTCGTGTCAGCATCAAGATTTGCAACCAAATCTCCGGAGCTAGCCAAATATCCCGCGCATCGCGCCATTACCAAGCCTTTTTTTGGTTCATCAACAATAATCGCGCGCGGAAAAGATTTGGCGACATCACGCGTTCGATCAGTGCTGGCATTGTTCACCACAATCACTTCGGCGTTAATTTTTTCTTTTTCCAATTCTTGAAAAATTGATCTCAAGCAATCGCCAAGATAATTTTCTTCATTATAAGCCGGAATAACAAAACTCAGTTTTAATTTGGAAAATTTTTTTTGAAATTCTTTTTGAAAAATATCTTCCCAATGATTAACAATCATTTCAATAGAAAATTTTTTAACTTTTTCAACGCCACCTTGCCCTAATTCAAATCTTTTTTTATCATCTTCAAGAAGCTCAATTATTTTTTTAGCCAAGGCATTGACATCTCCCGGTTCAATGACAAAACCATTGCGCTCATCGATATATTCCGGCAAACCCCAAGCATTGGCCCCAATCACCGGAATACCTGCCGCCATAGCTTGTAGCATACTAATGCATTGCGTTTCGGCCGTACTCATCACTGTAAAAATATCAGCGGCGGAATAAAGCTCGCTAAAAACATCCATCTCGACATAACCGAAAAAAATAATATTTTTTTCAAGTCCCAATTCCTTAGTTAATTTTTCCAATTCTTCTTTAGCACTTCCATATCCGGTTATGGCAAAAGTGATATCTGAAAATTTTTCTTTAACCAAAGCCACAGCACGAATAATAACATCAATATTTTTTTCTTGCGCCAAGCGACCGGCATAAAAAATCACCCTGTTTGAAAAACCAAATTTTTTTTTCAACTGCTTTTTGGTGTTTGCGCAAACAGGACTGAAACTGGAAAGATCAATCGGGTTGGAAACAGCCTGACTATTTTTTTTCAAACCGTTTTTTTTCATCTCATCTAAAATCGATTGGGAAGGCGCACTAACCCAGAGGCATTTATTATAATACCAACTGACATAGCTAAGCGCGAATCGATTAATCCATTTAGCACGAATTGGAGCATACTTTAAAAATTCTGTAATCGGCGTATGATTTGTTCCGATAAGCGGAACTTTCAATATGCGAGAAAGCATCAAGGCTTCAAGACCGGCACTAAAAAAATCTTGCGTATAAATAATATCCGGATTAAATTTTTTAATATGCCAAAAACTGGACAGTATTGGAAAAACAAACCGACCTTGTTTGGTCGGCGCCATTGGATAGGACATGGAAATTAAACGAAAAATTTTAATATTATCGTGCAATTTTATTTCTTTCGGATCAAGTTTTGCCGTAATAAAATTATTTTTCGTATAATACGGAACATAAAAATTTATTTTATGCCCTCTTTTTGCCAATTCATTGGCAAGCGAAATAATCGAATCAGAAATTCCGCTTATTTCCGGATAAAAATTGTCTGAAAAAATGGCAATTCGCATATAAATAAATTATCCTAATTAAAACCATGCTTTCCCTATAACGTTATCTCTCACTTTTATCACTTAATTTTTCCGCTAATATGGCCATCATCTTGTTATAACTCAAAAATAAAGCTAAAACAAACAATATCACTAACGGGAAAAAAATTACCGCATAATGTAAATAGGTATCTATATTATACAGCTGACCGAAAAAATAGCCAATACCAAAAAAAATAAACGTTTTGGGAATGGTAACCGCCGAACACCAACCGATAAATTTTCGAAAGGGCAATCGCAAATAACCGACAGTTATAAAGCCCAAAGTGGAAACAACCGGCGTTAGTTTTAATGCCAGCATCGTTTTTCCAAAATGATTTCTGAATCCATTTTCCATTTTTAATATGCGATGTTTTGTGAGTCCGACATATTCTCCTAAATTTTCAATAAAACGAAAGCGGCTGACATATCCTATGCTATAATAAATTGAATCCGGGACCAAATCGCCCAAGATTGACAACGTTAAAATAATTTCCGAATTAAAAAATCCAGCGGCGGAAAGAAATCCCGCGGCGGCTGTAGAGATGGGTCCCTCGACGCAAAACATCAAAAAAACCACCCAATATCCATGAGATGCTATCCATCCGGCGATTAAGCTGAAATTATTAAAATCAGGCATAAATTATATTTATTTGAAACCGCTATTGAATTTTATTCCAATTCAAAAAATTTTAGCGCGTGTTTAACGATAATTTCCGGATCGTCATCGATGACATGATTACCATTTTTAAAATAAGTAATTTCTTTTTTTTCGCTACCAACTCGCGGAACATATTCTTCCAACGCCCGATAATCCGCCACTCCGTCTTTCTTGCTATGCAAAAAAAGAATCGGTACGGTAACGATTCGCAAATTTTCTAAAAATTTTCCTTCCAAATATCCAATTATCTCCTTACTCGCCCCAATGGGAGAAAGCCGTAATTTTTGAATTTTTTGCAATGGCCTCCAAAATAAATAAATAAGCGGAAAAAACCATTGTCCCAAAGAAATTAATTTTCTTTTCTTTAGGCGAAAAGGCGTTCCGACACTAACAATTCCGCTTAAATTGTCAAATTTTTTAGCATGCTCCATCAAAAATGCACCGCCCAAACTAATACCGATTCCAAACACTTGTTCATATTTATCAGAAAGCCTGTTTATTATTTCAGAAATATTATTCAAACATTTTTTGGCAGTCAACGCGGAAAAATCATTTATCGTTTTTTCACCGTAAAAATTAGAAGCGACCGCATCATATCCGGATTTTTCCAATATTTTTTTTAACCCCAAGGCTTGCACATCATCCGAAGAAAAGCCAGGCAAAAGCACAAAGCAAATTTTGCTTTTTGTTTTATTCATAAGCATTTTTTTTCATAAATAATCGATAATCTTTGGGGAAAAAATTTTGAGATATATGAAAAATGGTATAGCTGATAAAAAAAGCGGCGAAAACATCAATCGAATAATGCAAATGCCCCAAAAGAACCACTGACGCGAAAAAAATTGAGGCTAAAATGAAAAAAAATCTTAAATTTTTATCTTCCCAAAAAACCAATGCCATCATAAAAGGCAATCCGCTATGCGAAGAAAAAAACATATCATTGCCAAGCGTAGTAAAGCTGAAAATATCATTCGGATCAAGCGTGGAATGTTTCGGCGGAATTCCCAAATGCGTAAGCATAATAAAAACCGAACGAATCAAAATAAACAAAGCGATATTTTTTGTCAAGAAAGGAATTCGATGAGGCTCATTAAACACCAATAAAATAACAAATACCCAAAGAAGGAAAAAACCATCATAAAAGAAAAACTCCACATTAACCACTGGAATATTGTCTAAGATAATATCAGAAACATAATTCCCAGCATGATCCATCGTATACACATTGGCAAAATAATTCACAATCAAACTCACTAAAAGTAAAGTCACTCCTGCGATGCTGCTATGTATAAAGCTTTTTTGCTTCCAGAAAAATTTATGCCGATTGAATATTTTTTTCATTTTATTTTCCTGTTTTTCGCATTTTTAATTTATTAATTTTGCGCTTGAGCTCCTTGTCCTTGCCGGGCTGCTGGTCTGATTTGAATATTTTGAGAAATGATACTGCCATCAGAATTAGCCTTTCCATTTACCATCACAGTTTCTCCCGTACTTAAATCGGAAATTGTTCCACTGACAGCTTTTCCAATAGTTGTCGCATCGGAATAATAAACAATTTTCGATCCGCCATCTTTGGTTTTTATAGTAATGCTTTTATCATCTTTGGAAATTATATCACCTGTCGCAAAATCTCCATTATTTACTCCAATTGACTGCCCTGCACCAGTTCTTTTTTGTCCGCCGGCCGGACCCACATTCATTCCGCCGGTTCCTCTTTGCGACAATCTTCCGGCAGAAACTTTAGTTTCCCCATATTTCATTCCGGCATAAAACATTCCTCCCGCCACCAAAACAATAATGCCGGCCATTATTATCATGTTATTTTTTTTATTCATTGTTTTTTAAATATTAAAAAAATTAATTTCGCAACTTATTATTCATAACGCAATGCTTCAATCGGACTGAGCCCGGCGGCGCGTCGCGCCGGATAAAAACCAAAAACAATTCCCACCACGGCAGAAACACCAAATGCCAAAAGAATTGAGGTTGGAGAAATCAATGTTGTAATGCCCGCAAATTTCGAAACTAGCAGTGAAGCGATCCAACCCAAAACAATGCCCACGAAACCACCAAAAAAAGTAAGCACAACGGCTTCGGATAGAAATTGCAAATTGATGTAAATCTTGCGCACCCCAATCGCTTTTCTAAGTCCAATCTCGCGAGTTCTTTCCGTCACAGTCGTAAGCATCATATTCATAATTCCAATTCCTCCCACCAAAAGAGAAATTCCGGCAATCGAAGAAAGCAAGATTGTGAAAGTTCCGGTAATCGAAGATGCTGTCGCTATGATATCATTTTGATTCATAATAGAAAAATCGGCCAATGTTGGATCGGATATTCCGTGTCTTGTGAGTAAAATATTGGTAATTTGATCTTGAACGGCGGTCATCGCTTCCTGACTATCCGCCGCAATACTAATCATCGAAACGACATCACTACCAGATAAATAATGCTGGGCTGCTGTTAGTGGCACATATATGTTATCGTCCGGATTGTTAAAACCCGAACCGCCCTTAGCTTCTGCCACTCCGATTATTTCAAAATCAACATTTTTAATACGAATGGTTTGACCAATCGGATCCATATCTGTTCCAAATAAATCTTCTTTCGCTGTTGCCCCCAAAACAGCTACCTTGGCAGAGCTTTTTTGTTGTTGATCCGTAAAAAAAGATCCGGACGCAATTTTAACATTATGCGCAACCAAATAATCCGCCACTGTTCCAACAACATCAGTATTTGTGTTATTGCTTTTAGCCGCTATCTGATAGCGTCTGGAAATTTCCGGTGCTACCGCCTTAATACTTTGCGCCTGGCTTTTAATTGCATTGGCATCTTCGATTGTCATCGTTTGCGCACTCCCAAACCCGGCACTTACTCCGGCACTTCTTTGCGCTCCGGGACGAACAATGATCAAGTTTGACCCGATTGATTCAATATTAGCGGCAATGGAACTTTGCGCACCTTGACCAATTGAAACCATTGTAATAACAGAGGCGATTCCAATCACGATTCCCAAAATAGTCAACCCAGAACGAACTTTATTTCCCGTTAATGACCAAATTGTCTCTTTTAACAAATCTTTAAGCATATTTTTTGTTAATTACATCTTTTTCAATTAAACCATCACGCACTGAAATAATTCGTCTGGCATATTGCGCTACCTCCATTTCATGGGTGATTAAAATAATCGTATGCCCTTTTTTATGTAATTCCTGAAAAGCCTCCATCACTATTTCACTGGTTCGCGTATCGAGATTTCCCGTCGGCTCGTCTGCCAGAAGTATTGCCGGATTATTTATCAGCGAACGGGCAATCGCAACTCTCTGCATCTGTCCTCCCGATAATTGATTGGAAAGATTATGAAATTTGCTCTCTTCCATTCCGGCATATTTCAATGCTTCTCTTGCTCTCGCCTCCCTTTCTTCCAATGTTGTTTCCGTAAATAATAGTGGCAACATCACATTACGCAAAACAGTCGCTCTGGGCAATAAATTAAACGCTTGAAAAACGAAACCGATCTTACTTCTGCGCAAGTCAGACAACTGATCATCATTTAATTTGGAAACTTCCGCTCCGTCCAAAAAATATTCTCCTTCCGTTGGAACGTCCAGCGCTCCGAGAATATGCATCAATGTTGATTTTCCCGATCCGGATGGACCAATGATAGAAACAAAATCACTCTTTTCAACCCCGAAAGATACACCTTTTAATGCCACTGTTTCCACATCGCCATTTACATAAACTTTTCTTAAATTTTTACAGTCAATCATCATATATTTTTTAGCTATTATCCTTTTTATCCTCCAAACCCGCGAAGTCCAATTCCGCCGCCCTTATTGCCTGTTGTGGTTGTGGTTGATTTAGCACCTGAATCAATTGTTTGCATGATAACCTTATCGCCAGCGGAAACTCCACTAGTAATTACCGTTTCGGTATTATTAGCATCACCAATTTCGATTTTTGTTTGTTTGGGAGTAGCCCCATTTAACAATTCGACAAAATTATTACTTCCCTGCGATTTGATTGCGCTATTTGGCACGGTGATAACATCATTTTCCACTTTAGTAATAATAGATGCCGAGACGCTCATTTCCGGTCTGATTCTTGAATCAAGTGTGTCAAAATCAATCGTTACATCATATGTTACAACACCGGAGCTGAGTGTTCCAAGCGAATCCATTTTTTCCACTTTTCCGGATATATTCAAACCATCAATCGCATTAAATTTCAACATGACTTTTTGTCCAACGGAAACATTAGGAATATCTATTTCATTCACTTGCACTTGCGCTTTAAGCGTGCTTAGATCACCAATAATAATCGGAGCGGAAGAATTGCTATTCGAAGAAAGTCGACTCAAGTCATCTCCATTTTTAACATTAACGGCATTAACTGTTCCGTCGATCGGAGCCACCACTGTTCTTTTTGCCGCATTGGCCATTTGATTGTTATAACTCGATAAAGACGCGCTATAACTTTTCTGCGCAGCAATCAAGCCTTCTTCGGCAATGTTTATTTTTTTATCCAAAATTCTTTTCTCATCCGCCGTATTAGAGCTATCTTCTTTTCCTTTACGATAATCCGCTTTGGCTTGACTCACATTTAGCGTAGCTGAATCAACTGCATTTTGCGCCTGCTGAAGAGAAGCAACCGCTTGCGCGCTACTCACAGTAAGATCATCATTAACAATTGTAAATAATGTTTGCCCTTTTTTAACTTTATCGCCAACATTAACAGCCAAATTTGCCACGGTTCCCGTAATCGTCGGATCGACAGTCGAACTTTGATCCACAATCACATTTCCCGATCCGGAAATAGAATTCGTGAAAGTGCTTTTTTCCGCCGTTATCGTTTTATATTGCACAGCCGTATTTTTTGAATTGCTTTTAGTATACCAATAATATGCTCCGCCTAAGAGTAAGACAGCAATTACTGCGCCATAAATCTTTTTTGACCTTGTCATCTTTTTCATAAAATTAAAAATTATTTTCCATTATTAGTATTGCTAAAAACACGAATCAAATCCGCGCTCACCACACCTTGATTGTCGGGCGCACCCATAACTACAACATGATCACCAGTTTTGATATCGGAAACATTCAAATTATCAGCATTGTGTTTAATAATCGTTTTATCATTTACCGCTATGGTATTTTCTTTTTCTTCGCGATCTTTCACGATTACATTATTACCGGAAACAGAAATCACCGTTCCGGCCAATCCATGAGCATTGCGCAAATCATCGCCCTCCATTTGGCGAAAAAAACCTATCATTCCGCCTCCTTCATTGACCGGAGGAGGAAAATTTCCACGATTAAGACTATGCCCGACAAAATTTCGTTCATAATTCTGTCCCCATTCATAAGAAAAACGCGCCTTATGAAAACCAACCATCACCCCACAAGAAAAACTCAATAAAACAATCAAAAATACCCCGATAACACCAATGATTATTCTGAATTTATTCGATTTAAAAGTTTCTTTTATATCCATATATTTGTTATATCCCACTATATTTATGAGTTGAATTAATCTTATTGTTTAGAAAAACATTAACTGAAATAAGCATTGTGAAAATTGGCAAGAGCAATATCGCGGCATAAATTGTCGGAAAGGTTTCCAGCAAAGAAAAAATATAAACATTCCAATTTTTTAAAACAACCATGGCATCGGAAAAAATCAAAGAAAATACATTCCAAAATTCCGATTGCAAAAACAACTGCCCGAAATTCAATATTGCATATGCCAAAAATAGTGCCGATCCGCCCAAGCCAAGATAAGAAAAAAATAGCTGTCTCTTGGCTTTGCCAATCTTTTCTTTTTCAATTTTTGCTAACAACAAAAACTCAAAATCAACAGGTAAATTCAGCTCTTTAATATTTTTAAACATGTGCTTTAATCTTTCCTCCATATATTTTACTTTACAATAAGACTTGCGCGTTTAGCGCTCGCTTTCGTGAAAAATGAAAAAGCACGAAAGGAACAGTCTAAACGCGCACGCCTTATACTTAATACGATTAAAAAACACTTATGGGTGCAAATCCTTATCAAAACTTTTTCTCAAGGCATCCAATGCGCGCCTATGTTGACTTTTTACTGTGTTATAGGTCAACTTTAAAATTTCGGCTATTTCATTCAGAGAAAAATCATCGCTATAACGCATAAACAAAATCAGCCGATATTTTTTATCAAGCAATTTTATTTTTTCCTCCAGCTCTCCACTCAACTCCATTCGCATTAAAACTTCATCGGGTAAAATTTTATCCTCAGCAATATTTTCCAACTTGTTCGAACCATCTTCGTTCTCGAAAAGAGCAAAAGACAAAGTTTTTTTCTTTTTCCAATAGTCATAGGCTGTATTTTTGGCGATCGCAAACAGCCATACCTTGAAATCTTTTTCTAAATCAAAACGCCTAATATTTTTCCAAGCTTTAAGAAAAGTTATTTGGGTCAAATCATCAACAATACTTAAATCATTTACCAAATGGTAGATAAAATTATAAACCGGTTTTAAATATTTTTTCACCAAAATTTCAAAAGATAAATCGTTTCCGGTTAAGAATTCTTCCACTAATTGCTTGTCTGTTTGTGCCATAAATTAAATTATCTTTCGATTTTTCGCTGTTCTTATCTTTGCGCTTTATTATAGCATAGAATTAAAAAAGGCGTTTTGGTTTTTCGCGAAAAACCAAAACGCCCAGGCCATTATCCGCAAAACATTATTTATAAATACTTTTTATAAATAATGTTTCTTCCTCGGTCACATTATCGCTAAATTCTTTTTTAATAGCGACAAAAATGGCATTCACCCAAACATTTATTCTAATAAATTCCTCCTCATCTTTTGATACCGGCTTTCCAAAAATTTTTGCCAGTTTAGGATTATATTTTTTCGGATTAGGTATGAAATATCCGAAATCATCCTTTTTTTTCTCCATCACGGCATAAATTTTTTGCGCCTCGGCATTGACAATCTTTTGATAAAGCCGACCACCCAAAGCTCTCATTAGCTCATTTTGAAAAATCTGCGCATCCTTTTCCATCAATGTATAATACTCCGCGCACTGTTTTTCACCCCCACAATCAATGATAGACTCCAGCGCATTATAACCCTCATGCGCCAGCGCCAATGCTTGGCTTTTTTTACCAAATTTTATACGCGAATTTAAAAGTAAAATTCGCTCTTTTGGAGAAAATTCAAGGACAAATTTTGAACGATAAAAATCTTTCCAATCATCACTCAAAACAATGTCATCTGCAAGTATCGGCACGATAATCAAGTTTTCTTCTTTATTCATATTTTTTGATAAAGTTTCCACTCCGCAAGATCGTGGAGCACCAACAATCACCTTATTTTTGAAAAATTCCCTAATTTCCTGCAACTTGGCATTATCGATTTTGCCAAGCTCTTCATTGAAATTGTCAAGCCATTCATTAACAATCTCAATTCTTTTTTCAAACAAGTTGTCATCGCCCTTGCTTTTGGCGATCACTTTTGGCGCAAAAAAAATTTGAGAAAAAAGACATGCCATTACCAACAAAAAAAATATTTCTCTTTTTTTCATAAAAAATCTCCTTTTTTGGAAAAATTTTGCTATTGTCAAAAAATCACCAACTGATTATCTGACTTTTTTTAATGAACTATGAGTTAAAATTGTAAATTATTTTAGAAGAAATGTCAAGTTTTTGCATAAGTCCACCCTGCCTTGCACTCCCGAGGTAAATTAAAATTATTAGCTTGCAATGACAGTATGAATTGTATCGGAGAAAATTTGTTTTTGAAAGCATAGCGTAGAACTTATACAAATAAATTTGGGCTGATTTTAGATTAATTCAAGTAGCAATACTCTTATTAAAGAATCGCAAAAACAAACAGAAAACAGTCCAGCCTTAACAGCTTAAACATTTTTATAATAATCTAACCATTCCTTACGGGACTATTTATGTACTTTATTATCTTGCTCAATTGGGAATCTCCCCTATCTTCACCCTCATCCGAATGCCTATTTCCTTGCAAGATTTCCTTTCTAGACGAATCACCTTTTCGCATACCCATATCATGCTCTGGAAATGGTGTTATTTTTCTTAATATTTTTCCAGTCATATTTTTTGGTGGCTCATCCATTGCTTGATAAAGGCCAATTCGTGTTGGCAGCTTTATTCCTCTTCTTTGAAAATCCAAGAGAATATGTTTAAATTCTCTGAAAAATACATCGAAAAAATATCTCTGCCTATCCTGATTATGCTCATCCCCCATCAGTGGCATATTTGTTTGTATTCCAACTTCGCCCAATTCATATTCCTTGCCCCAACTTGCAACTTCTTCCATAGTATTTTTAAGCAATCCCAACTGCTTGAAAATTTCCTTTTTATTTTCCATAGCTTCACCAATTGGCACATGCCACATGCCTGGATAATAATCAATTGCAATAATATCAAAACTTTCCAAAACATCCCTGTATTGTTTCAGATATTCCTCAATGTGAGTTCCAAGATTAACTCTTCCAAAACTTAAGTCCTTAACTAATTTCGGAAGATTACCAGCAAAAGCTGTTGCCATTAATTTAACATCGGGATTATAGTCATGCAAAACCTCTCGAGTTATATCACAAAGTCGAGATACATCATGTCCATCAATTGGGGTGTAAACTGAATTATTAAGCTCATTTAAAACTTGAACCTTAAAAACAAGTTGCCCAGTTTTTTCGTAAGATTTAGTAAGACTTGACTTTACCTCTTCAACATATTTCCTATATTCATCAAAAAACTTTTCCTTATCTTTTTTGTAAATTTCCAATGCCCAATTAGGAATACTGGAAAGCACAACCGTTGGGGATTCAAGCCCTGCTTCATTCATAACCTCAATTGCTTTGCCATATCTATCAAGCAATTCATCCTGAAATTCCCCTTTTTCAGTTTCTATTTTATTCCAACGATAATCAAAACGAATTGATTTTATGCCATCCTTTTTGACATCTTCATAAAGCTCCCTCAACCTTTCCTGATTTCCCGTATCAGCATTATCCGCACTATGGTCAGTCACATAAAATTCCAAATCAAAAGGTTTTGTTTTTTCCACATTTTTTTCTGACTTATTTTCAGTAGCGACAGGTTCTTCCACCTTTTTGTTACTCGTCAATATCGGATTAAATTCAAAAGGATTAGACATATATTTATACTTATTGAATTAACATTAAGATTATAACACATAAAAACAAGGTTTAACAAAAAAAGAGCCTTCGGAAATTATTCCAAAGACTCTAAAGATAAAATACCTCACCACTTACCAATGATGTACTATACTGAGAATTTTACCCTCGATCATTATAAATATTGCACAAAAACTTACGCAGGTAAAAATAAACAGACCAATAGCACTATTAGAGATACCTTCTTTACCAATAAATACTTTAAGCACCAACCAAAGAAAACCGAGAAAAAACAAAGATGAAACAACTAATGAAACTGCTACTGTGAGCCAATTCCATGTTGGATACGCTATCATTATGGCACTTACTATTGAGAAAAATACAGCCATACCCCCATATCTTCTTTCGTTGGCATAATAAACCTCCTCTAATGATTTATGGGAGCGTTGTGGCACTTCCCTTTTTCGTTTTTAGTCCGTGTCGACTTTAAATTTTTAAATAATAGCTTTATCATCTGTTAATTCAATGACTGTCTAACCTTGCATATTTTTGATATTATGTCAAGTTTCAATATCGCGATATAGATACCTGTTCTTTATTTTTGTTTTGAGGTTGTAAACCTTGCAATGAGAAAGTAACCCGAAATACGAGTCCATAGTTTTTTGCATTTCATTGTTTAAAATTTTTTCACTTTTCATTTTTCTGGCGCTCATTTCTATTTTTTTCAAACATCCTTCTCTTTGTTTTATTTCTAAGCAAAATGGCATTCGGCAAAACTATAGAACCGCAAAAATCAATTCCTCATGCAAGTTTACGAAAAGTTGTGTTTTCCTCCGGCAAATCAAGCAATAATTTTTCTTTCAGAAATGATCTGATTTTACGGATATCAACAAAAAGTTTTTCTTTGTCGCTTCCTAGGATAATAAAGTCGTCATCGTATCGTACATAGTTGTTTATTTTCAACTCATTTGAAACAAAATTGTCCAGTTCGTGAAGATATATATGTTGGCAAAGATTTGGCTGGTTATATTGCCGAGCGGCACTCCCTTGCCAGTTTCTCCATGAAAGCTTCCTATTATTATTTCCAAAAGATTCAAGATTTCTTTGTCTTGAATTATTTTTCTCAAAATTTCCAAAAGAATTTTGTGATTTATATTTTCAAAATATTTTCAGATATCGCATTTTACGGCAAGACACTGTTTTTTCTCTTTTTTGAAATGTTTTGCGACCTTCAACAAAGTCGCGACTCCCTTGTGAGCCCCCTTCCTTGAAGAAAAAGAATATTTAATGGAAATAGGCTCATATATTTCGCAAAGGTAAACATACAAGGCTTGGCGCACTATTCTGTCTCTGACCGTGGATTTATAAATGTCTCTTTTTTTCGGATCGGATATCCTGAAATATGGATACTTATCATGAACGTAATCGCCTTTTTGCAGTTTGCGGCGCAGACTAAAAAGATTGTTCTCCAGCTGCCCCTCGAATTCGATCACATCCGCCTTTTGGCTCTTGCCTTTTTTATACGTCCTCCATAATCGAAAAAGGTTTTCTACGCAAATTAACTCACCATAATCTAAACTCATATGAATAATAATAAAAAAATTTCAGCTCCATTGAAATATCATTAATCAAAAAACTTTACGATCTCTACAAATACGCCCACAAAGCAATCTCGGTTTTCCCCAAACATGAAAGATACAGTCTGGGAGAGAAAATTGAAGCGAATATATTAGAAGCGATCGAATTGGCACTCTTCGGGAACGCACAACCGAAAAATTTCAAGGATGCATATCTCTTGAAGGCCAACGCCAAAATAGAAGTTCTGAAAATACTTTTCCGCCTCGCTTTGGATAATGATTTTATCAATGAAAATCAGTATCTTCAAAATGAAGAATATCTGCAGGAAGCCGGAAGAATGCTCGGCGGTTGGATAAAGTATTTGCGGTCCGATTTCGTAAAATATGCAGACAAAGACAATGCGAATATGACCAAAAAGAAATAGATTGATTCCTGTCAAACTACGGGAGAGGCGGAGACCAAGATAGCCATGCCGATACGAAGCATCATCGGCATTGACATTCAGCTGCCGATCATCCAGATTCCAGTTCGAGTTCACGACACGGAAACCGGAACCCCACCTCTTATAGCTTTCCCTATCCAAAATTCATTCGCTCATCGCGATTTATCAAGGCAACCCGATTGCCTTAGGGAGAATCTGTAGTTTCTCATTGGCAATTTCAAACTCTACCACCTGTTTTTGATCAGACGTCTTTTGTATTTGAAACCGTTTTGGGCAAATCACCTTCTCTTTTTGCAAGAATAACGATTGTACTAGCCCAAATTTTAAAAAAGTTAAATAAAGAAGAAAATTAAAAAAACTACAAAGTTAAAATTATTTCGAGAAACTACGGGAGAGGCGGAGACCAAGATAGCCATGCCGATACGAAGCATCATTGGCATTGACAGCCAGCCGCCGACCACCCGGAAGCCAGCGCGAACCCACAACACGAGAACCGGAAAAAGACTTAAGAAGCCAAGCATAGCTACTGCTTTTGCTATCCAGATGTTGGCCGGTTTTTTCGAAATGCATCGCTTGTTGGATCATGTATTCCTTCAAAGATTGGCCTTCAGCTTGAATTCTGACTTTCTTCCCGTCGATTTCAATTTCGCAATCGACCGGTAATTTTTCGCCATTGGTAATTCTACGCCCAACCTCTTGTTCGGTCATACTAGTGACATCCATAATGTTTTTATTACGGGTACATTTGAGAACCGGATGATCCTCCGGGTCATTGACGGAATGCGTGAGGACGATCTTGTATTCGGGTGAATAGGAGCTTCTTACACCAGCAAACGATCCTCCGTTTTGAAAATTGCTTCCTTGCCATGTAGCGGCTACTTTTTTCCTCGTACCACCCACGTTTTCTTCCATTGTCTCGATAATTTTTTGATTAAGAACCTCCTCATCGGGCAAATTATCCGGAACAATGAGTATTGAATCATAGCCGAGCTTCGATATTTCCGCTCTAATTTCTGCAAAATTCTTCTTCCAGACGGCTCTTGCCTCTGATTCGTTTATTTCCAAATTCAATCGATTTTTATAAAAAGTTTTTTGCTCGGCTAAATTCTTCTCGAAGTCTATTTCCAATTCCTGCTCAATTTGCGTTTCCGGATTTTTCCAACTGGCTTTGGCCACAGGCGCTACTGCTTTCGTCTCTTCTTTTGGCGGTTTTATTTCTTGCTTATAAGGCTTGATCACAGGATCACCGGTGTCCTTTCTGACTCCCATAAACTGCTCAGCGTATCTTTTCCCCGCTGGATCTGTCCTGACAAAAACTTGTCCGGGAGAAAATTCACGATCCCCTTCCTGATATTTTTCAATTCTATACTCGATTCTTTTGCCTTCAGGAGTCATATAATAACTTTCGGTCACAATCGGCTCCTCTGCAATCACCTTCTCGTATCTCACGCGCGGAGAAAGCAACCCGATTTCCAGAAGTGTCATGATTTCAAACTCTTTTGTTTTCCGTTCCTCCGGTTTTTTATCGACATCGATATCGTAATATTTCAAAAACTCCTTGACCAATTTTCGATCATCCGCCGTGTAGGCTTCGCGTGCCAAAAACTGTTTTTGGATTTTTTCACAGAAAAATACTTCCAAGTTTTTATTTCGTCCTACCGTCGAATATTCTTTCATCCAGCCCAGAATGGTTCCAATATCAATAATCATATCTTTCAGGTATTGTGCCTCGCCTTTTGATTTCAAAACCGTTTCTTTGCGAGAAAAAGATTTATTGATTTCGTTCAAAGCATTGGAAAGACGCCACAGAAATCCGCCAGCCATAATTTTTTGGCCGTTTTCATCTTCTTCCTGCATAATAAGCTCCCTAGTCCCTATTGTTTGCTTGATTGATTGGCCGTCTCTCTCGATGATATTTGGTTTTTGGTCGTATGTATATTTCGGATCGATATCTCCCTTGGGCACTCTGATCCGTCCGTTCTCATCCATAATCGCCGCTAGCATCATTTCATAAATTTCCGGATCATCTTCGGTCTGTATCGGATAGTCCACGTCAACCTTGGCAAACTTGCGTAAAACTTCTGGCGGAATTTTCTTTCGGGTGTATCGTTCCGAAGCCAGGTTTACCATGGCGCAATAAAGAAAATTGTCGGCAATATTGACTTCCTGGTTAGTGACCGGCATTCTTACCTTTTTGCCCGGCGTCCATGTGGCGATTCTGGCCAATCGCTCGGTCTGTTCCGCTTCAGGTAAGAGATTAAATTCGTCATCAGCCACGATTCTGCCTGCATGTTGAGAAACTTTATCCAAAGTGGAAGATCTGCCGGTGGCGGCTTCGCCGATTTCTTTGTATTCATAATAAGTACCTCCGTCCGGAGAAATTTTCGGTTTGGCGATCAAATCCTGAAACCTGACGTCTTTGCCGGGCGTTTCATTGTTGATCTGGCCCGTCAATTTCAAAGCCACTTGTTCCACTAATCTTGTTTTGCCTGTTCCAGATTCTCCGGAAAGCAGTACTGGATGTCCGGAAAGAGATGCTTCTTCCGTCTCTTCCAAAAGCTCCATTCTGGATGGTGTCCAGATGAATTTTTCATTGCGTAGTTGTTCTGCATAGCTTTTCAGATTTTCGTATTGTACCAAAGCCCCCAGTTCCGGATCGGTGTCCACCAATTCCTTAAGTTCCTGCTGCTTTCCTTTCAATTGCATCCTGCCGGTTTCGGCCATCAAAAGATCCACTTCA
>JAJYBE010000060.1 GCA_021779205.1 bacterium | reverse complement strand
TTACTGACAGCAAGAATAATCAGACACAATCTGAAATAAAGCTAAGCGAGGTTAAATTAGGAGAGTCGGCCAAGGTCGATTATGCGCCAAAAACAAACAATCTGATTTCTTTGACAGTTGCTCGGGTAGTGCTAGTTAATTCAATAAATAATAAATAAAATGAAAACAAAAAAGCTACTTCTTTTATTTCTCCTGGCTAGTTTTTGCTTGACGGGTCTTAGCGTATCAGCAGCTACTCAGACGCAACCAGCCACTTCGCAAAAAGCCACTCGTATTGCCTCGGTCAATATCTACTCAGCAAAGATTGTTTCTCAAGAAAAAAACAAGTTAAGTCTGGCTTTCAACCTTTCTAATCGCGAGTTCGTTCAGCCGGATGTGCGCTATGCCGTTCAACTTATCAGGCAAGACAAAGCGGCGAAGGTGCTGGTGGATGAAAAAGTTTATTCCGAAGTGATTAATTTAGGTGAAAAAGAAACTATCAGTAAAAAAATTGACTACCTTGCCCCGCAATACTTGAATGGAAAATTCCAGCTTTGGCTGACTGCTAAAAATGCCAGCGGTATGACACTGGCTTCGGTTACTCCAGGAGAAATCACGCTGGACGGTGATAATCAATATGCGGAAATTCAAAATACAACTTGTTATCTCAAGGTGACCGGAGAGGCAGGGGATAAAAAATATTTCTACAATCAAGGCGTGGATATTAACAGTGCGGAAAAGTTGATTGCAACTTGTGACGTGTTGAATAATTTCGCTAGTCCGCTAACACTTACTCCGCAGATCAAAACTTATTGGCGAAGCACCTTTGGCAAAGTGGTTGAAGACAATAAAGAGCCCCAAGTCAGTATGAGTTTTGAAGCAAAAAAGCCAACCACCCTTAGCTTTGTTTTGCCAAAAGCTAATGTTCCTCAGGCCTATGACGCAGTCCTGACGCTCGTTGACAGCCAAAATAAACCACTTTCTAATCAAATAATTTTTCACTATGTACTGAGAGGACCAAGCGCTACGATTCAAAATTTTACTCTCAATAAAAGCTCCTATCAAAAGGGAGATATTGCTAATGCTACTTTTTTTTGGACTCCGTCAGCGGATAGTTTTCCTGGCTCACGCTTAGGAGTATCGGATGATGGACGTCTATCTTTGCAAGTTGAGATTAAAGATGCTAAGGGTATGAGTTGTATCAACTCAACTAACAATACTTTGGATATTGCAAAATCCACTCTCGCATTTAACTATCCCATGATTGCTGCGTGTGCTAGCCCCAGGATCACCGTGAGCATTAAAGATGCCAGTGGTAATATTTTAGACAAGAAAGAATATTCCTTGGAGAGTCAAGCTATGAAAATAGTCACGCAAAAACCGGCTGAAAAAAATACTGGCAAGGCTGGCAATGATGTTATGACATACGTTATTATTCTAGTTATAGTTTTTCTGCTTATTTCTTTGGCACTCATTTATTTTAAAAAAAAAGACAGCAGCAGAATTGCTAGGCTAGGTCTTTTTCTGTTTTTTGTTGCAGGCGGTTTATTTTTTGCGGACAGAGGGGTGAGGGCGGATACGTTTCAATTGGGTGGTGATGGAATACATAGTGTAATTTTTAGTGCAAGCCTGGATGCTGATTCCTATCTTCCCGGAGCGTCAATTCATGCCACAGGGGGAGCTGACTATGGAGGATGTTCCAATCAAGGACTTGCGGCATCAGAGAGCGTGAAAATAAACAATAGGACATTAACTTTTTTTTCTTATGCCTCTGTCGGCAGTTATTATGTTGGCTATAATCCAATCAATCCCTCTGGCATTGTTCTTTATGGTATTGCTGAATCAGCTGCAGGAAATTATGTTGCAAAATTTTATGGAAGTCTTAACCAGGGTGGTCTGGGTGAGCTTGAATATGATGTACCTTACACTGTTTCGGCTTCTTGCACCGGTGCTAATCCTGATCATGCCACGCTTTGCACTGGTGATGCAGATGGATTGACTGCTGATGTTGCCAAGACGCTTGTTGCAACTTGCGGAACTCCAAAATGTGAATATACTTGTAATGCCGGGTATGAATTAGTTGCCGGAAAATGCGAACTAATATCTGACGGTATTTGCGGACCGGCTGCCACTGCTTATTCTGCAGCGGCGACTGGTTTTGCCGGTGTATTTTGTAACCCGGGTACGCCGGATGTTACTCCAACTGCTTTTCCAGCTCCGGGAGAGGAAGTCACTTGGACATGCCGCAGCCTGACCGGAGGCGCAAATTCTCCGCTTTGTACGGCTTCGAGAGCATACTACTCTTGCGGCGGAATCCCTCCTGCTTCACCGAGCATTAAATGTGCAGGAACCGATATGCAAGTTACAAGCCCGACTGATTGGCATAAAGTTTCTACTTGTAATACAGCCAATAAATGTGAATATGTAACTTGCACGCATGGACATACTTGTTCAAATCCATCATGCACGGCAGGAGTTTGTGAAACATTGGTAAGTGCTTGTGTGCCGGGTTGTCCTGGTGATTGTGATGCGATAACTTGTGCTCCAAAAACTTGTCCTTGCAATTCCGGAGGTTGGGAAGAAAAATAGATAATCAATAAAATCAAATCTCAAATATCAAGAGCAATATGTTTGGTCAGGATGCATCAAGGACTAAGGAGAATAATATGACAGATGTCATGGGTATCGTGGAGACTATCGCTGAAAAAATGCTTACTATCAAGGGTCAAGAATTAACCGTAGTTAATATTAATGGTTCTGCTCCAGTTATGATGATTGCCGCTGGCGCCGGTCAACCGGTTGTTAGTTGAATGGCTGATTTGAAAATTGGAGACTCTGTTAAGGTTTCATATGATAAAACTGCTGAAGATGCTACAATGATTTTCATCATAAGGACACTTGTTGTTGAAAATAAATAATTCAGGAGATGATGGCAACAGTGCACTGGTTAAGTGCTATTGCATAATAAGGAAAGCTAGGTCAGAAAGCACCGGGTCAATCTGGTGTTTTTTGCTGAAAGGGAATCTGTGTTTATTTATTTTAAAAAGTGTAGTAGAATACATCTAGCATATAATATGAAGCATGCAATGCAGGATGAATTTAAGGTTTAAATCTTTTGTTTTGTGTTATGTGTTTTATGTTTCATGGATTTATGTTTCTAAAAAAATTGGAAATCAATGGTTTTAAGTCCTTCGCAGCAAAAACAGTGCTGGATTTTTCGTCGTCCGCAACTGATGATAAGGTTCGCGGAATTACTGCCATTGTCGGTCCGAATGGTTCGGGAAAGTCTAATATTGCTGATGCAATGCGCTGGGTGATTGGAGAGCAGTCCATGAAAAATTTGCGAAGCAAAAAAACGGAAGACATTATTTTTGCCGGTTCTGGAAAAAAAGCTAAATTAGGCAGCGCTCAGGTCACACTCTATTTTGATAATACTGAAAAAAGATTGCCGCTCGATTTTACGGAAGTGGCAATCTCTCGAAAAATTTTCCGTAGTGGTGAAAGCGAATATTTAATCAATGGTTCGCGTGTGCGGTTGCAAGATATTGTGGATATTTTGGCAAAGGCCGGGATAGGCAAAGAAAGTCATGCCATTATCAATCAGGGCATGGCAGACTCGGTTTTGAACGCTACGCCATTGGAGCGTCGGTTTGTGATTGAGGAAGCAGCCGGGGTGAAGCAGTATCAGATAAAAAAAGAACGCTCATTGCGCAAGCTGGAGACAACGAAGATAAACTTGGTACGGGTAGGCGAATTAATTGAAGAGATCAGTCCGCATCTAAAGGTTTTAAAGCGCCAAGCGGAAAAGGCGGCACAGGGAGAGATTGTGGCGAAGAATTTGAAAGAAAAACAGATCAAGCTTTACACTTATCTTTGGAATAAATTTAATGCCGATAAGATTAATCTGAACGAGGAAAAGGATATGCTGGGGGCAAAGATGAACAATATCCAGCGTGAAGCGGACAAGCTCTTGGATGAAGTGAATCGGCACTCAAAAGAGGAAAAAACAAATGAAACATTGCAAGAATTGGAAAAGTTGCAATGCGAAAAAAGAAACAGATTGAATGAGCTTGAAAGGGAATTGATCATTTCTGAAGGACGAATTGAATTGGAAAAAGAAAAGCAAAAAAGTATTCAAATTATTGAGGAAATTAAGACTCAAAGCCAGCCGGTGGATCTGAGTTATGTCAAGGGTAATCTGGAAGAAATTAGGTGTGATCAGGAAATTTTGGTGCAAAAATTAAATTTTGCAAAGGATTTGAATGATCTGGAGGCAGTGAGAGAATTGGCACGAAAGATTCAGAAAAAATTAACTGAACTGAAGGGGGATATTGAAAAGGGCAAGAAGGAGACCTCTGTTCCAGTGAAAAAAGCGGAGGTAAAGCCAGTTGCAGTGGTTGCCCCAGTCGATTCTCAGGCCATTATCGATCTCAAAGCTAAGTCTTTGCGGGTGCGGGAGGAAATTCGGGCGCTAGAAGAAGATTTGCAAAAAATTGTCAAAGAAATTCAAGCTGAAATTGCGATAGATCGCAATCGACGCCAGCAATATTTTCAAGTTGAACGCGAGTTGCGCCTAAAGCAAGATGAGGCCAATTCTTTCAAAGATAGGTATAATGATTTTAAGATTTCTCTGGCCAAGATTGAGGTGCGCGAAGAAGATTTGCGGGCACGCATTTTGGAAGAGCTGAAAATGGATGCGGAACTTCTCGAAAAAACATTGGAAACAATCGATCAATTTTCTTTGGAGCGAGATATTGCTAAGTTGAAATTTCAAATGGAACAAATCGGAGGGATCGATC
>JAJYBE010000013.1 GCA_021779205.1 bacterium | reverse complement strand
CATTTTTCAGATAATATCCCCGATACCCAGAAACTTTCGCTCCTTTTTCAAAATCAATGATATCTAAATTTTCCGCGAGTTCTATGTGCGTTTTTGGTGTGAAATCGAATTTGCGAATTTCACCCTTTTGATACACCTCCACATTTCCGCTTTCATCTTTTCCAATCGGCGTATCCTCAGACGGAATCGTTGGCACTTGCACCATAAGCGCTTCAAATTGTTTTTTTGCTTCCACATATTCCGGTTCTATCACTAGCAGTTTTTCTTTGATCGCCTTGCCTTTTTCAATAATCTCTTGTCTCTCTCTGTCATTTTTCACTACCTTCATCTGTTCATTGAGCTGATTTTTTTCTGCGCTCAATTTTTCCATCACTTGCAACGCATTTATTCTTTTTTCATCAACTACCAAAAGTTCGTCAAAATCAAGACTGATATTCTTATTTTTAATTGCTTCCTTGATTTTGTCCACATTCTCGCGAATGAATTTGATGTCTAACATATGATTAATATTTAAAAAAATATAATATAATTTAAATTATTCCTTAATCTTCACCGATGGAAAAATCACCGTCTCGCGGATAGACTTGTTCATAAGAAACGAGAATAATCGTTCGCTCATCCCAAAACCAAAAGCCGGTGGCATGCCATATTCCAGCGCTTCCACAAAATCCTCATCCAGCATCATCGCTTCGGCGTCGCCACCTTCTTTGGCTTTCATCTGTTCCAAGAAACGATTTTTTTGGTCAACTGGATCATTAAGTTCGGAAAAGGCGTTGCACAGTTCGCTGCCTCCCGCCACAATCTGGAAACGCAAAGTTCGTTTAGGATTTTTTGGATCCAGTTTTGCCAGTGGCGAAACTTCCAATGGATGCCCCACTAAAAAACAAGGCTGAATCAGTTTTTGCCGAACAGTTTTTTTGTAGAGCAAATCAATCATCCGACCTTTCGAATAACCCGTCTCATATTTAATTTTTAGTTCATCTGCTTTTTCCTTCAAATTTTTAACCGTCAATTCATCATTCAAATCCAATCCGGTTTCTTTTTTGAATTCAGTGAAATAATCTACAACCGGAAAAGGTTTGCTCCAATCAATTTTATTTCCTTCATATTCTGTCACTAACTCGCCTGTGATATTTTTGACAATTTCACGGTACATTTTTTCACAAAATTCCATTCCTCTTTGAAAATCCCAATAGCTGGCATAAAATTCCATATGATCAAACTCTTGTAAATGATCACGATCCATGCCTTCATTGCGGAAAACTCGGCCAATCTCAAAAACCCTCTCATAGCCTCCCACAAGGAGCCTTTTCAAGGGTAGCTCTAGGGAGATTCTAAGATAGAAGTCTTGATCTAGGGCATTGTAGCGTGTCACAAAAGGTTCCGCCTCCGCTCCACCCGGCGTATGCTCCAAAACCGACGTTTGCACCTCCAAGAAGTTTTCCGTTACCAAAAAACCCCGCACGGTCTGCCAAAAAATGTTTTTCTTTACAAATAGCTCGCGCGTCTCCGGATTCATCATCAGATCCAGATAGCGCTTTCTAAGCAACGCTTCTTCATCTTTCAAGCCAAAATATTCTGTCGGAATTGGTCGGATATTTTTTGAAAGCACTTTCCAGTTATGCACTTCCAAAGTTTTTTCTTCTTGCTTGGTCAAAAATAGCTTTCCCGTCACCTGCACAAAATCACCAATTTCAATATTTTTGACAAATAATTTATATTTTGCCTCATCCATATTTTTTTTGTTCAAAAAAATCTGAATCTTTCCCGTGCCATCCTCAATATGCGCAAAAGCCGACCCGCCCATCGGCCGATTAGATTTTATCCGACCGAGCAAAGTAATTTCCCTAGCCTCAGCGGACAGTCCATCAAATTGCTCTAGAGCCTCAGCATTGGTCATCGACCGATCGCATTTCTCCGGATAAGCTTCCATTCCGGATTCACAAATATTTTTTAGTTTTTCCAGTTTAGCTTCCAAAATATCTTCGCGCATAAAAATAGTCCTATAAATTTTATAAAAATTCTTAATATCTTAACTTTAGCGTATTTGACGGAAATTGACAATAAATTTATCTAAAATAATTATTTTTTTCATCTCAATCGAACAGATTGTATTTGTTAAAAATAATCTAAAGTGCTATCATGAGCTAATATTTATATGCTAAGCATCAACGATTAAATTGTTTAGAAAAATCAAAATGCTGCCAATTCTTTTGCTGCTTTCAATCATTTCACTTATCATTATTGCCGCAATGAGTATTTATGGTTTTTGTATCGGAGCTCCGATTCTTTTTTCCCCCAAAAAGACTACAATAGAATCATTACTAATATGCCAAGCCAAGCCAGATGAAAAATTTTATGATCTTGGAGCGGGAACTGGCAGATCAATGCTAATCGCTTACAAAAAATTCGGATTAAACACTCATGGCTTCGAGCTATCTCCAGTGCTTGCTTTTGTAGCAAAATACAATCTATGGATTCATGGTGTAAAAAATTCAACTATTCATTTAAAAAATTTTTATAACGCAAATTTTAGCGACGCCGACATTGTTTTTTGCTTCCTAACCCCCAAGGCAATGCTTAGACTGAAAAATAAATTTGAAAAAGAACTAAAAACTGGCACAAGAATTATTTCTTATGCATTTAACATCCCCGATTGGACTCCTGAAAAAATTATTACAAGTGGTCATCCGGGAAAAATTTACTACTACCTGAAAAAATAATACGCTTGCCAAAAATTCACAATTCGCTATAATTTAAATGTTAAGCAAATAATCATAAAAAAACTATGACAAAAATAAAAAAATCTTTTCTTGAAAGACTGACAGGGGCAAAAACAATCGAAACAGATATTTACGAAACAGAACGTTCAATATCCCCCAGTATTGATTTTTTTGATGAGAATCCCAGAGAAAGAGAAACAGAGATTTCCACACATGCAACTTCGCATCACTTTTCCCGCGAGCAACAAGAAGACTTGCATTCTTCCGGATTGGAAGATAACAATGAAGGACAACTCACCATCGATGTCTATCAGACCGATACTGATGTGGTGATAAAATCCACAATTGCCGGAGTAAAGCCGGAAGATTTAGATGTAAACATTAGCAATGATATGCTCACTATTCGCGGAGAACGAAAAAATGAAGAACAAGTTTCTGAAGAAAATTATTATTATCAAGAGTGTTATTGGGGAACATTTTCCCGTAGCGTGATTCTTCCGGTCGATGTAATCGCTGACAAAATTGAAGCTTCAATGAAAAATGGAATCCTTACTGTACGTATGCCCAAAGCGATCAATAATAGAACTAAAAAAATTCAAGTGCGTGGTTTTTAAATTATTCTTAAATTATGTTTTTCTCCGCCCCGCATCTTTGCGGGGTTTTTGTTTTTTTATAGCTATTGATTTTATTATTTTTTCAGAGTATTTTAAGGAATATGAAGATTCCATTATATTGTTTTATTTTTCTATTTTTTTTCTTATCTGTTTCTCCAGTTGCCTTTGGCAATGAGATTGATCTGGGAACATTCACGCAAAAAGAGATTGACTCAAAAATAAATCAGCCTATCAATTTTAATGTTAATGGCCTAAATGATTCATTTTCACAATCCGAAGTGAGTAGCTGGTTGAGCGAAAAAGTTTTTTTAAACTATGCCAAGAATTATAATTCGGAAATAGAAAATCCCGATTTGTGCGCATATTACAAATCACTATCCTGTGAACTATCTTTCAATGCGCGAAAAGAAAATCACATCCGCAAAGAAAGCACCTTACTGATAAATACCGACTTACTCAAAAAATCCCTCTCCGCGCTTGCAACAAGAGTCAATAAAGATCCGATTGATGCTCGTTTAAAAATAGAAGATGGAAAAGTTTCCGCTTTTTCCCTGAGCGAAAAAGGAATTTCTTTGGACGAAAACAAAAGTGCTAAAGCAATTATTGATTATCTGAAAAATTCTTCCGAATCGCAAATGCTTGCATTGCCATATCAAGAAATCAACCCAAAAATCGGAGAAAATTCAGCCGATTCAATGGGCATTAACACGCTCATCGGAGAAGGACATTCTGATTTCAGAGGATCTTCCAAAAACAGAATTACTAACATAAAAATAGCCACTAATAAGTTTAATGGCGTTTTAATCAAGCCGGGAGAAGAATTTTCTTTTATTAATACATTGGGGCCGGTTGATGCTGAACATGGTTATCTTCCCGAATTAGTCATCAAACAAGATAAAACCGAACCTGACTATGGCGGAGGGATTTGTCAAGTTTCAACAACTGCCTTTCGTGCTGCAATTTATTCAGGCCTAGAGATTACCGCGCGTCAAAATCACGCCTATCCCGTAAGCTACTATAATCCGCAAGGAATGGATGCGACAGTCTATATCCCCCGTCCGGATTTGAAGTTTATAAATAATACTCCCGGATATATTTTAATTCAAACAAAAATAGAGGGAACTATTTTGACTTTTCAATTTTATGGCACATCAACAGGACAAACCGTCAAAATAATTGGCCCGATCATTTTAGAAAGAAATCCTGATGGCTCAATGAAAACAACCTTTACCCAACAAATTTACGATAAAGACAATCACCTATCCAAAGAAACCGTTTTTAAGAGTAACTATGAATCACCAAACAAATATCCACATCCCGTTCCGACAAGTTGATTTTTTTGCATACTACATTGACTTATCAATTTATTTTTGTTAATATGAACAAGTTATTTATAAAGAAATTATCGAGTCAATGAAATATACACACTTGCGCCGGTAGCTCAGTGGATAGAGCAGTAGCCTTCTAAGCTATTGGTCGCAGGTTCGATTCCTGCCCGGCGCACAAAGCAAAAGAGCACCCATAGCTCAGTCGGTAGAGCAGTTGCCTCTTAAGCAAATGGTCCCAGGTTCAAATCCTGGTGGGTGCACACAAATGAATAAATATATGGTGGTTATAGTTCAATGGTAGAACACTGGTTTGTGGTACCAGTTACAAGGGTCCGATTCCCTTTAACCACCCGTAAATATTGCGCCTCCTTAGCTCAGCGGATTAGAGCGTCTGGCTTCGGACCAGAAGGCCGTAGGTTCGAATCCTGCAGGGGGCACATTTCGAAAATATCAAGGTTTTTCGGTGAATTGGCCAGCACCTGATAGGGCTGTTTGTAGCTCACTTGAGCCAATTCCCGATTGGAAATGGTAAAGTTCCAAAGTAAATTTTCTACTACTTTTCTTTTATCCGTCGGATTACTACTCAAGAAGTATTTTTTGGCTCTGGCAGCTTCTAAAAAGACTTTTTTTTGTTTGTTCCAAAGTAGAATATGGGTCGGAAGAAAAACTGCCCAATTTTTTAAGTTGCGCCTCCAATGCGGTAACTTCGTTATTAAGTTCCGCCTTTTTGGACTTGTAAACCGATTCCGTTATCAGATTGGATAAATATAACTATCTAAGAGCTTCGATTGCTTGCTACGAACAATTTCCAACTCTTTCAAGAGATTCTGGCGGGCATTTTCTTGAAAGTTTTTGCCAGTCCGTATTTTTTCCTTGGACGCCTCATAAGCAATTTCAATAATTTCCTCATCAAATTTTATCTCATCAAAGACGGTCGCGCCACGATGCCCTCCAAATATATTCAGACCGCATGTAGCTTTTGTGCGCCTCACATTGTCCCTTGCCATTGGTGCAATAGTAATAATCGTGCCCTTTTTAGTGCTGGCGGTCAAAGCACATCCGCAAGACCCACATCGAAGAAATCCCTTATAAGGGAAAAAGAGTTTCTGCTTTTTGCCGTGGTTCTTGCCGAGCAAGACATTTTGCGCGTTATCGAAGATAAGTTTAGAAATCACCAATTCGTGGCGACCGGGATAAAATTTTCCAAGTTTCACCATAATCCCGCAATAGAACGGATTGGTTAAAATTTTATGGATATTGCTTTTATGAATTTTAAATCCAGCTTTCGAGCGAAAACCTAGCTCGTACATTTTGTCAGTTACTTCTTTCAAGCTGTAGCCACCAGTAGAATACAATTCAAATATCTTCTGGATAAACGGCGCGCGTTTTTTGTCGATATAAATACTTCTATCCTCTTTGTTATTGAGATAACCAATCGGGGCTTTACCTGGCCAGCCGCCATTTTCTAATTTTGCCCGATTGCCACATTTCACGTTATTGCTTAAATCCCGGATGTATTGGTTAGCCATATTAAACTCAATGCTGGCCAAAAGTACATTATCCTCGGGATTGTAATCACGGTCATAAGTTTTTATTTGTTTTATCGTTTCATTTTAGAGCATCCATTTTATGAGTCCCTCATCGACCGGGTTTCGAGATAATCGATCAATCTTCCAGCACAAAATAGCGTTAGCTTTTCCGCTTTTGATAAATTCAATCATTTCGCCAAATATTTCTCGCCCCGGGAGTTTGGCAGATTTTGATTCCTGGAAAATTTTAACGATTGTCAGATTTTCCCTTTCAACAATCTGTTTCATTTCCTCAATTTGGGAATTTATTGACAAAGTTTGTCAGTCTTCGCTCTCTGTTGATTTTCTAGCATAGATGATGTATTTCATAATATTATTCCGTTATTATATTTTTTAGTATTTCTTCTTTTATTTTTTTATAAACTTTAGGATATTTCCTTAGATTGTAGCAATAAATCTCAGTGCGTTTTAGAAATTCATTTTCGTATTCGTAGAAATCATATTGGGCTTTATCGGGTAATATCGGTCTAACCAAATTTATCACCTCTTCAGAACTGCATCTAATTGGCTGTTTCAGTCCTCGGCTAGGAAAGTAACTTTTCCTTGCTAACAATCTATCGTCATTAGAACTTTTGGTCAAATATTTGGTTAAATAGCCAATCATTCCTTTAACTGATTTTACCGATTCTACCCGAGCTGAACCTTCGCCGACACATTTTCGCCATTCGTCACGCATTTTGTCACAAATCCTATCTATCCATGGCAGATTGAAGAAAACGACATGATAATGAATTGCGCTTCGCTCTTGAAATTCTATGACCGCCAAATATTTGAGAAAGGAAATTTTACCACGGATATTATAACTTAATCGCCGGATAAATTTGGTAAATTCCTTATTGGCATAATCAAGTTCAGTGACATTATCCCGGAAAGTGAAGGTGATAAATATCGGCAGATAGGCTTTTCCGTTTCTTTTTTTCCAATGCCAAGCATTAGAAAGCATTAAGTCTATCACTTTGTTTTTGGCTCTTTTTAAAGTCTTTTTTCTAATTTCGTCAGGCGATAATTTTTCCTTTTCCAGTCGTTTTATTCCGTCATCGTATTCCTTTTTCTTAAATCGCCTGTTTCCGATCATGATGCTTTTTTCAAAGCGGGACAGTTTCAAATCAAAACCAGACAACTTTAAGGATTGATTGGAAAAATACAAAGTTGCTTCAGTATTGCTTAAATTTTGAGTTTCATTTTCCATAGAAATAAAATTATGGCTATCATATTAAATGATGCATTAAACAAGTATAACTATGCGGCTACGCCGCTTTGCGCCTGACGGCGCAAATTTCGTCATTCCCGCATAGAGTTAAACGTGATAAATAATTCAGCCAGTGAATCAAGATGCTCGTCGGCTTCTTCATTGGAAATAGTTAAGCAGTGGTATTTTTCAAAATACTCAACGATTCTATTCCTAAGTTATTGGCTGAATTTTTCTTGCATGAAAAAACCGCATTAGTACTTAATGCGGTTAGGATAGATTATTTGAAAGTTGACGTATAAGACGTACTAGATAATCTTGTGTGGCATATTTCTATTCACCCTTTCCTTGAGCCTTTTTATAATCTTCTGTACTTCTTCATAGCCAATAATCTCGCCTTTAAATTTCTCGTTTTGCTAGTTCTTTGACAATATTTTTAGCCGTCATACCTTGTTTTTTCAATTGATAGATAAATAAATCTCTTTCAATATTTTTGCTGCGCATGAATCTTTCCACACTTTTATTTTTTATGCCGTATAGGCGGTCTCTTTCTTTGGCAATATCTTCCCAATTTCTGATAAAATCATTGATAGTGGTTTCGGGAAATATTTAAATAGTCACAAATTGCTCTTCATTCCAATTGTCCGGGAAAAGAAGTTCATCTTCTCCCGTTATCTCTGATTTAACTATGGCGAGTTCTTCTATTTTTAGTATCAATCTTGGAGCAAGATGATTAAAAAAATTTCCACTTTTATAATTATGAATATCTATAGCATTGCCGATAGAAATGAAATGTTCAAGATGAAAATAGGCAATGTGCGAAAGGCCGTATTTTTTCATCAAATTTTTTAACTCGTTTTTGTATGCATTGGTATCGTTATAAGAAACAATAACTTCTTCTCCATCATCTGTTTCAATAACTTCTGCTAGAGTTTCTTTGCGTTTTTTTCGCAAAGCCAAAACATCAGCCATAAATTCATCATTGGCTTGCAATAGCATTAACTGTTAATATATTTTTTCTTCTAGGGTAAACTCTTTTGGCATACAAAAAACTGATTGATTAAATCAGGTTAATATAGCCCGTTTTATGAGTAAAAGTCAAATCAAGAGAAAACAATAGCAAATTTATGCTTTACATAAGCCAAATAATTCATGGCCTACAGCCGACATTGACAAAACCAAATTAATGTTATAAGATAGTTTATTGCACCTTGACATTCAGGTGTTTGAAAATATTATGAGAAACAGCGGTATTGTCGCTTTTTATTTGTTGTGGCCGTAGTTTATTTTGTTGGCTTGGTCATAAGACATTCTTTCAATCGACAGACTACAAAAGGGGGGGGAAAATGATTGCAAACAAAATCGTCGCTCCAAGTATTCAAAACGCCATTAGGGAAATCGCGGATTTTCTGGCCTGCCGGGGCATGTTGATTTTCTACTTCTGGGAACTGGTTGGCATGGCCGTCGTCTCCGGAATCATGAGGGAGAACTTCAATGTCGTTGCCGGTTTTATCATTGGCTTTCTCATCCTTGTTGCCATCTTTGTATGGATGTTTCTGATAACCCCATACTACCGTTTCCTCCGAGACTGGCTTTTCCAAGGCGATGAGCGGACAGATGCATTCCAGAAAGCCTTCAAGATGGGAAAGTACAAACAGCGTTATGACTACAATTCCGATGAACCCGTGCCCGATAGGACTTACCTTTTGATTCTCACACTGCTATTCGGAATCATTCCCATGCTTTGCTCGACAATCATACAGCCTTCGTTGGGCAAGATTGCGGTGGTTGGGAACATGGTTCTGCCTATCGACTCAACCCACGCCATGACAAGTCCGTTCGCACCGGTCACATGGATTCAGCGTGATAACAAAATTTTTGCCAACACACTGACAGCCAAAACCAGCGACGGCGTTACCGTGACCGCCAACATCGAAGCAAACCTGAGCCTGTCCAGCGACCGCAATGCGGCAATGATTTACGCTTCCAAAAAAGACGAAATCGACAAACAGCTCAACAACCGCCTTGCTTCTGCTTTCGAAAAAGTCATCAAGTCGCATACACTTGAGACTTTGCCGAACGACCTGCTGATACTCTCGCACCTGGTTCATCAGGAATCACTGGATATACTTGGTGGCTTGCCTCTCGTTTGGAATGGCGAGTTCTCGGTTTCCAAACCGAAGCTCATCTACAAACAGTAGGCGCGCAAGAGTCAGCAATGCAAAAAGAAGCCGTTTCGGACTCATCCGGAGCGGCTTCTATTAATTTCCAGTAAAAATGATTAAATCGTTGCTTGTAAGCTATGGATATAAGTTCCAACTTCGTCCAATAGCCCGCACACTCAACATTTTTATCGGGAGATATTTAAAAAAGTCTCTGAAGAAACAAAAAAACATACTAGTTCGGAGATAGGGATTCGAACCCCAATTAACAGAGTCAGAGTCTGTTGTCCTACCGTTAGACGATCTCCGAGAATATCATACTCTTACAGCATAATATAAAATATTATTTTTTGCAAAAAGAAAGAGCGCTGAAAAAGCGCTCTTTTTTAGTTTTTATTATCCAAAAAATCTACTTACCCATTTTTCTGCGAATAAATGCCGGTATCTCCAACTCATCATCGTCATCATCAGCCAATGTTTTTTCCTTTTGCATAAAAGTTGATGGTCTTTGAATCTTTGGCGGAACTTTTTCTTCAATAATCATTCTCGGTTCATCTCTGCGAGAAAAATTATTAAAATCATCCCTTTTTAATTCATTGCTATTATCATTTTTTTTCTCTTCGATATTTTTTATTCTGCTCGCTTTCTCCATTGGAGATTCGTTGACTTTCTCCTCATCAAATCCAGTTGCCACAACCGTAATTTGCACCTCGCCTTTTTTTAGCGATTCATCAACTACCGCACCAAAAATTACCTTGGCATTCGGATCAATTGCTTCCGTGATTATATTTGCCGCTTCATTTATTTCAAGCATTGTCAAATCAGACGATCCGGAAACATTGAAAAGAACACCCCTTGCTCCATCAATAGAAAGCTCTAGAAGAGGACTATTAATCGCAGCTTTGGCAGCATCAGCAGCGCGATTCTCCCCCGTTCCAATCCCTATTCCCATGAGAGCGGAACCGCTATTATTCATAATTGCCCGCACATCAGCAAAATCAACATTAACCACGCCAGGTTTTGTAATCAAATCAGAAATCCCCTGTACACCTTGGCGAAGAACATCATCGACAATTTTAAAAGCATTAATCAGTGAGGTTTTTTTATCAATTATTTGCAACAATTTATCATTTGGAATAGTAATTAATGTATCAACTCGTTCTTTCAGATTGGCCAATCCTTCTTCGGCAATCGCTCGTCTTTGCGCACCTTCAAAACTAAACGGCTTAGTCACAACAGCTACCGTTAGCGCACCCAATTCTTTAGCTGTTTCCGCAACAATCGGAGCTGCTCCCGTTCCCGTTCCTCCTCCTAATCCGCAAGTAACAAAAACCATATCACAACCCTTGAGCACCTCTTGAATTTCATCACGATTTTCTTCTGCTGCTTGCCTTCCAACATCAGGATTCATTCCGGAGCCTAAGCCTTTGGTTAAATTCTTACCAATATGCACTTTTTCTGTCGCTCTATTATGATGCAAATCTTGCGCATCAGTGTTTATTGCCACAAACTCAACACCCTTGATTTTCGTGTCAATCATTCTGCTGATTCCGTGTCCGCCAGAACCGCCAACTCCCGCAACTTTAATACGAACAAATGTTTCTACTGGTGGTTTAATTTCTGCCATATATTTTTATGAGATATGTTTATACATTAAAAAGCACAGGTCTTGCGGGATCTATTCTTGTTTTTGTTTTTTATTTTTATATCTCTTTGTCTCACTTATTAAAGCAAAATAAAGTAGTCATTTGATAATTAAATCTATCACATTATCCCAATAAATGTCAAACTAGGTTTTTTTCTATTTTTTTACGGTAAAAATTTTCCAAACATTAATCTCATTTTGTCCTTTATTTCCTTGAATTTTCCGCCTAAAAACACACCTTTTTTTGCCGTTCCTCCGCCAATTGATTGATTTTCTTCCATGCCCCATAAAATCAGACCGACTGCCGTTGAAAACGCCGGGTCATCTACCTTATCAACCAATCCTCCCAAGGGCATTGGAAAACCAGTTTGTGCCGGCAATGCCAAAATATTTTTTGCCAAATCAACGCATCCAGGCAATTTAGCCGTTCCTCCGGTAATGACTGCTCCCGCAGGAAGCAATTGTTCCTTGCCCGCCAATTTTAATTCTTTATTCACTAATGTAAAAATTTCTTCCAAACGCGCTTCGATAATTTCCGCCACATGATAGCGAGAAACAATGCCTTCTTCGTTGGAATCAATTTGTGATAAATCAATATTTTCTTTTTTGCTGATTTCTTGCGGCATAGCATTGCCAAATTCCAGTTTCACCCTTTCCGCAACATCAATGGAAGTGCGTAAGCCGATCGCGATATCGTTGGTAATATGACTTCCTCCAACGGGCACAACCGCTACACGCAAAAGATCATTTTCCTCAAACATAATAATCGATGTTGACCCGCCACCAATATCTACAAGTACTACGCCCAGCTCTTTTTGTCTTTTCGTAAGCACCGCCTTAGCTGCCGCCAAAGAAGATAACACAAAACCATCAACGGCAACACCGGCTTCATTGATACATTTATTAAGATTTTTAATATGTGGCGTCAGGCCTTCAATAATTAACGCATCCACTTCCAAGCGAACACCGTTCATTCCCAGTGGATCGCGAATATTTTTTTGATCATCAAGTGAATAACTTTTAGGAATAATATGGATGATTTCTTTATTGGGCGGAATCGAAATAGCCTGAGCGGCACTAATTACTCGTGCAATATCGCCAGCACCAACCTCGCCGTCAGCTTTTCCGACTGCAATAACTCCTTTTGAAGACTGAGCCGAGATATGATTACCACCAATAGCCACCATGGCTGATTTAACCTCCGCACCAGAAACTCTTTCAGCTAACAACAACGACTCACTAATTGATCTGGTTATCTCCTCTAAATCAACAATGATTCCCTTTCTAACGCCAAAAGATGGCGCACTGCCCACTCCAATAATTCTCAGATTTTCTTCTTGAGGAAGAACCTGCGCAATTATTGTTCGCACAAAAGATGAACCGACATCTATCCCAACAATAAGATTTTTTTTCGACATGTTTTAGAAATTATATAAGCGGCTAAAACTTTGCCTTTTGATTATATTATATTTTGCAACATTCAACAATATTGCTAAAGCCAACGACTGGAAATGTATGGTAAAAAAATAATTATTCCGATAATTATCGCAAAAATGGAAGAAATCAAAACAACACCGGCCATCAAATCTTTAATCAACCGTGCATAAGGATGGACACGAGGTTTCAAGATATCAACCACTCTTTCCATGATGGTATTTAATAGCTCCAAAATCAACACACTTGCTATCACTAAAAGCAAAACAATTATTTCCGTTCTTTTCACATGAAAATAAACCATCATTAAAATAACCACAAATGCTACCGCCAATTCATTTTGAAAATTTTTTTCTTTTCTTAGGGCATAGGACAATCCACGCATTGCATAAGAAGAACTTCTAAAAAAAATTTTAATTCTATTCATTTTATTATTTTGTTATTTTGCTTGAGTCAGTTATGATTTATTGCTCACTGCAAGCATCTTGAATGGAAAACATTTTTTTTCCATGTTCAAAACAAAGTAGATGCAAAACTCCGTGCGCAATAATTTTTGCCAATTCCTGCTCCATCGCTCCGTCTTCATGTATACTATTTTTTCTTACCATTGCTTCAATAAAATTATAGCACAAAATTATTTCTCCGAGAAATATTTCTTTTTCCGGATTTTTTTTTAACTCCGCGAGTTTTTCATATTCGCAAAAAGAAAGCACATTGGTCGCTTTATTCTTGCAACGATAGGTATGATTTATTTTTTTAATTTCCATTTCATTCACCCATGCGAAACTCAAAGAAACAGTCTTGTTGCGCAAAAAAGCATAACCACTTTTTTCGACAGCTAATTTCGCAATCTTCTTGAGCATTTTTTTTTCCACAGGGCTTTTCGCCAAATTATTAATTTCAATTTTTAATTGCATATTCTTATTTTTTTGCAATAAGCACTAAATTTTTATTTCGCACCAAAAAACAACTCTCTATTTCAAACCCTGCTTTTATAAAAATATCTTCCAGCTCTTTTTTACTATACATATGATGATATCGTTTAAATATTTCGTTGTTGTTATTTCGAAAAGGCACAAAAATATCCTTCAATCCAAAACCGGAACATTCACCAAATCGGATTGCCTTACTCATTAATGCAAAAATATCAAAAAAATTTTTCCAATACCTTTTTTGCCATAAATTCCAAACGGTCACAACAATCATTCCATCTGGCTTCGTCAATCGATACAATTCCCTTGCCTGTTTCTTCGCATATTTTACGGGAAAATGATGAAAAACTGCAATAGAAATAATCTTATTGAAAAAATTATCGGAAAATGCTAAACTATCTTGACTGGAGATTTTAAAAAAAGAGTCCCTTTTTTCAGGATATTTTGCTTTTGCCAGTTCAATCAGGTTGCGAGAAATATCAACACCAATGTAATTTACCTTTTTATTTTTAATGATTTCCAAAAAACGCCCATTGCCACAACCATAATCCAAAAGAGTATCTCCATCATCAATATAATCAGAAATAAAAGCCAAATCATCCCAAAAAAAAGACCTTGTTTGAGAAAATTTATCGGCCATTAAATTATACCCTGTTTCCAATCCATTTAAAATATCCTCAATTCGATTCTTTTTCATAAAAAAATATTTCTGCCAAAAAACTTAATTCATCAAAATCAACTATGCTCAAATCTTACGACAAATTCGTCAAATTGACAATACAAGAATTATCCGAAATGTCGGCTGATTTTTCACGCATCAAAAAAAAGGTTTCCAAGCTACTTCAATTGCCGATTCCTTCTAACGCCGATCTTCGAGAAATTTACGAAAAGTTAATTACGCAAAAAAAAATCCAACGCCAACCCGTCTTTGAAAAATCACTTTTCAGCAAAAAAATTCGCACTCGCTCCGGCGTAGCTGTTGTTGCCGTTCTCACCAAGCCATATTCTTGTCCGGGAAAATGTCTTTATTGCCCCAGTGAAAAAGATATGCCCAAAAGTTATCTTAAAAATGAACCGGCTGTAATGCGAGCAATTTCAGTAAATTTCAATCCCTATGCGCAAGTGCAAAAACGTTTGCGCTCGCTGGAATTAAACGGACACAAAACCGATAAAATAGAATTGATCATAATGGGAGGAACTTTTTCTTATTTACCGCAAAATTATCAAAAATGGTTTGTTATGGAATGTTTTAGGGCTTGCAATGAGTATCCAAATAAAAATAAAGCCTGCAAAGAATCGGATTTTTGCAATTTCACACTGGAAAAAGAACAAAAGAAAAATGAAAAAGCCAATAGACGAATTATCGGATTAACGCTTGAAACTCGTCCAGATTACATTTCTGAAAAAGAAATCCTGAATTTTCGCAAATTGGGTTGCACAAGAGTAGAGCTTGGCGTGCAAACTATTTTCAACGACATTCTTTTAAAAAATAATCGCGGACATAATGTGGCAGAAACAATTCGTGCCACTAAACTTTTAAAAAATGCGGGCTTTAAAATCAACTATCATATTATGCCCGGACTTTATGGCTCTACTATAAAAAAAGATTATCAAATGTTTAAAACACTTTTTTCTTCGCCCGATTTTCAACCGGATATGCTTAAAATCTATCCCACAGTGGTTCTTTATGACAGTGAGCTCTATGCTCTTTGGAAAAACAAAAAATATACACCCTTAAACGACGAGCAATTTAAAAAATTTATCTTGCGCATTAAAAAAAACTTTATTCCCTCTTATGTTCGCATTGCGCGGCTTGTGCGCGATGTTCCGGCAGAATCAATTATCGCCGGACCAAAGATTTCCAACTTGCGCCAGCTGATTGCACAAAAATCACATTGCCAATGCATTCGTTGTCGAGAAGTTGGCGCAAATTTTATACCTCAAGAAAAAATCGTTTTAAACCGTATGGATTATATTGCCTCTGGCGGGCAAGAAATATTTTTAGAATATGTAACGGAAAATAGACAAAAATTATTTGCTCTTTTGCGTTTGCGCATTGTTAAAAATGACGAACAATCAGATTTGTTGCCAACGCTTAAAAATTCCGCCATCATTCGCGAAGTGCATACTTATGGAAAAATGACTGAAATTGATAAAAAAAATCCTCTTTCTCCGCAACACATCGGGCTTGGCAAAAAATTAGTTTTCGAAGCAGAAAAAATCGCAAAAACTGAATTTGGTCTCAAAAAAATTGCTGTCATCTCAGGCATTGGGGCAAGAGAATATTATAAAAAACTTGGCTATGGACTAAAAGACAGTTATATGGTAAAAATATTACAGAAGCGCACAAGAGTTAATAAAAAAATTTAACTGTTAAGAAAGGAAAGGCTATGTTAAAAATTATTATCGCTTCAGGACCGGTTATTGTGGAAGAAAACAAAGTTCTCTTGAACCAGCATGGTGATACGGAGTTTTGGAAATTTTGCGGTGGAAAAATTGATGATTTTAAAACAGCTCTTATCGAAAACGCTCAGCGAGAAGCAAAAGAAGAGATGGGAATTGAAATTGAAATTCTTAATAAAAAACCTTTTCTTATTTACACTCAAAAAGAAACTTCCGCCGGACCAATTGATGTTATTTTAGTTCATTACATTGCCAGAAGAATTAATGAAATCACGCCGGGAGCAGATATTCGCAAGTGGAAATGGATTCCGATTTCCGAGCTAGAAAAAGAAAACTTAGCGCCAAACATTCTGCCGACACTCAAACATTTTGGTTTTATAAAATAAACTCAAAAAAAGACCGCCAAGGAAAGTATTCCCTGGCGGTTTTTTATTTTAATAATCTCTTCGAATAAATCGAAGGAGAAGTTTTTTCTTTTTTTTCACATCTCCTTGACCGAGATTGCCAAGGTGAAGCATATCCCAGCCCAAAACTCCAATACAACGAAGGGCAAAAACCAATCTAGTCTCCTCTCGCCTCCAATTCCAAATCCAGTCAAAATGCCTCTGCGTAAAAAATTCTTCCCTCAAAACTCCCTGTGAAGTTTGCTTGATAAAAATAACGCTGTTCAGCATATCAACAATTTTTTCAAATCTTTTTTCGCTTATAAAGTCTGGGGTATTTAGAATATACCAATCCAACGCCCGAAGAAAATCATAATATCCCACTCCCGGACGAATTACCACTCGCATTCCCAAGAGATAAGGAATCGTATATTCATCATCGTCTTTAAAAAAAAATGTGATCACCAATAATATTTCCATGAGCATAACCGAAAAAGTCAGCCCCTCGAACAGCTATTGTTTTTTGAAAATCATTGGCAAGATTAATAATTTCTTTATGGCTCATTAGGCCCGCCTCGACAATCGGCCCACTCCATAAAAGCAGTTTTCCGAAAAGCCATTTTTGTCCGTTAAAAATAAAATCTTTTTCTGAAAGAACTTTTTTTGTCAAAAGATATTCTTTGACCACTTCCTGATATTGGTTGACGATATTATAACTCATCGCCATAGTTTGATAGAATTTTTCAGGAAAAGTTTCAAACAAATATTTCCCCTTGACGCAATCATTTAACTCCCAAGTATCTCGGCTATTTGCACCATGATAAAAACCGGAACGAAAAGAAATTTTTCCGTCTCTAAACAGTCGGTCAACAATCGGCACCAACTCTTTTTGAACTTCATCAATTTCAACGTTGGCAATTTTTTTCCGAGTGCTTTTTTCCATAATCTTAAGAATTTTAACAATTTTTCTAAAAAACCAAAACAAAAAAGGACTTTCTAAAATTATTAAAATAATACCAAGAATTATTTCTTTTTTGCATTTCATTGATCACCTTCCTTTTATTTTTTTTAATTGTTAGAGAACTTTCCAATATTAATCAATGTAGCATCAAAAAAAACAAAAAGTCAAATCGCCACTCCCACACTATATGAAACCATACTTAAACTCTATTTTATTTATTATGCGGAAAAAATCGCAAAAACTGAATAAAATTATTTTCCCGCCAGCTGCCCGCAAGCGCCAAAAACCTCTTGTCCGAGACTTTTTCTAACACTTACGCTTAATCCGTTATTTTCCAAATATTTTTTGAAAATCTGCACTTTATTTCCCGAAGTCGACTCGAACCCTCTTTCGGTTTGATTATATTTAATTAAATTTATGTGCAATAATTGGCGTTTACCAATCGATTTAAGATATTTTGCAAGTTCATATGCATCCATTTCTCCATCATTTATTCCAGCTAACATTATATATTCAATAAATACCTGCCGATTAGTTTTAAGAAAATAATTTTGCAATGTTTTTTTTAAATTATTTAAAGAATATTTATTATTAACCGGCATATATTTATTTCTTTTCTCATCTGTCGCAAAATGCAAAGAAAGCGCAAGATTGACTTGAGGGAACTCCTTTGCCAATAAAATTATCCCTTCCGCAATTCCAACCGTTGAAACAGAGATGCTTCGTGAGCCAAAAGCAAACAGGTCATTATCTGTTAAATCTTTGAGGCTTTTTTTCACTTCCGTCCAATTTAAAAACGGTTCGCCCATTCCCATATAAACAATATTGGAAATTTTATCCGCTCCCCTTTTCTTTTTTAAATATTGTCGCCAAAATAAAACCTGATCGCTAATCTCTTCTGCTATAAGATTTCGTCTAAGACCATTTTTTCCGGTAGCACAAAATTGGCAATTTAATGCGCAACCAACCTGAGAAGAAACGCATACTGACCATTTTCCCGTTCCGGCTGAAAGCAAAACTGTTTCAATTGCAAGTCCGTCGCGCAATTCCAATAATGCTTTTACGGAAAATCCATCTTTTGCAATTACTATTTTTTTTACACTAAAAGATAAAATGTCCAACTCCCTTACTAAAAATTCTCGCAATTCCTTGGAAATAGTGGAAATTTCCATAAAATTCGATATGCCTGTTTGAAAAATAGCTTTCTGAATTTGCGGAACACGATATGCAGGCTGATTGTTTTTAACAAGACTTTTTTTCAATTGTTCATTATTCATAAAAAATACTACTTCGTCAAACAAAAAAGGCGCTTTTAGGCGCCCATTTTGTCGATATCTTTCATAAAAGCTACTTTAAAGTTACAGTCGCCCCGGCTTCTTCCAGTTTCTTTTTCATATTTTCAGCATCAGCTTTAGAAACTTTTTCTTTAACAACTTTTGGAGCGGCGTCAACTAGATCTTTAGCATCCTTAAGCCCCAAGCCGGTCAATTCACGGACAGCTTTAATCACATTGATTTTTGAAGCTCCGGAAGCGGTTACTTCTACATCAAATTCAGTTTTTTCTTCGGCAGCGGCAACTTCCCCTCCGGCAACTGGAGCAGCGGCCATCATAACTCCAGCAGAAGCGGAAACTCCAAATTTTTCTTCCAGCACTTTTACAAGTTCCGATAATTCCAAAACGCTCATCGTTTCAATTTCTGAAACAAGCTTTTTGAATTTTTCCGGAACTACAACTTCTTTCTTTTCTTCTGTCATATTTTTAGATTTAATAAAAAAATTAACTTATTAATAAAAAATTATTTAGCTTCTGCAATAGCTTTAAGCACTCGCGCAAAGCCACTGATATTTCCTGATAGAACTCGCACGAAACTGGAAACAGGCGCATTGATTGTCCCGACAAATTTTGCCAAAAGTTCTTCTTTTGAAGGCAATTGCGCCAAGGCAACCGCTTCTTTATCGGAAAGCATCGTCCCATTCAAAACACCACCGGTCATCTTCAAATTCTTATTGCTCTTGGTAAAATTATTGATTATTTTAGCGGCGATAACTTCATCCTTTGCTGAAATCGCAATAGCAATTTGTCCCTGCATATCCTTAACGTTGATTTTTATTCCCGCATTTTTGAGCGCAATATCCATCAATGTTTTTTTCACAACTTTAAAACTAACGCTTTCAGAGCGCAACTCCTTTCTCAGCATCGTAACATCCTTCATTGTCATTCCCTTAAAATCAGAAAAGATTACCGACTTGGCTTCTTTCAATTTTTCAGCTAATTCTTTCGCAATCAATTCTTTCTGCTTTCTTGTTTGCATATGAATATTTTATTAGTTACAAATTAAAAAACCACGTTTTATCCGCGGAATATAAAAACAAAAAGTTTCTATCTTTCCTCAATAGGACTTATTTTCATGCCTATCTTCTGCGGAAAAAACATATTATATTTTTCAATTATATTTATCTATTCGGTCTTTACCGCCTCCTCAACCGGAACGGTTTCAGCAACAACAATTTTCTTTTCGGGCAATTTCACTTTTCTCTTTTTATCTTGAATAACGGAATTTTTAACCAATAAATTATGTACTGTGTCGGAAAGATACGCTCCTTTTTCAATCCAATACTTAATTCTGTCTTCATGCAATACAGCTTTTTTCATATGCGGGTTATAGCTTCCCAGAATTTCAACATGACGCCCTCCCGGGGCAACAGATCTTTCTTGAAGCATTACCTTGAATTGCGCTTTATTTCTTTTTCCCGTTCTGGCCAATCTTATTGTCAGCATATATTT
>JAJYBE010000059.1 GCA_021779205.1 bacterium | reverse complement strand
CATTTATGATGTATGAAGTTTGGATTTTTGGAAACATCTATAACATGCTCCTTGAATTGCTGAATTAATTGCTCCATAATTTTTGGTTTAAATTTTAATTTCGCCTAACGTTAGGCATATCCGAAGTTTTTCTGAAGCGTAGCGGAAGAAAAATTTGGGAGAGAAAATTTTGCTTTCCTTAATCTATTATAAAGTGTAAAATTTTTGAACCGGATATGCCTTGTTATGTGATGTAAAATTCTTTTTCTTTTTTAAATTTGCTTTTGTCTTAAATGATAAATAAGTTTTTTGTTTTTGATTTTGGGCAGAGGGGCAGGGGTGAATGCCCAAAATCAAAAACTCCTTATTTAAGCTATGAGATTATTGTATCGTAAAAACCTAGTTCCTTTTTCGGAAACTTTAAACAAGATTCCGTTCTGTTCTAACAATCCATTAACTAGAAGCGCATTAAAAATCGCTTCTTTCTCGGCAAGCGGATTAACAATTTGCGGACGTATAGGAAATTGAGCGGTAAAGTTTTCTTTTGTTGATGAATTTGAGATTTGATTGTTGAACCACACTAATGCTAGTTTTGAATTATAAACCAAATATAATGATAAGTATGCAAATTCGTAAATTTCCGCTCTTTCCGCAAAATATTTAATAACTTGATCTTTGCTTGTATTTTCCTGTTCCTTTGTTTCTTTTTCTTTAGTTAAATTATTAAATGCCTCGTCAATTTGTTGAATTTGTTCCCTGCTTAATGTGATTCCTTGTTCTTGTAAATTTTCTGTAATTTGATCTTCAATTTTTTCTTCTGGAACTTTTGATTGTCTCTGACTTGCTTCAAAAGGGCCGACTTTTATTGAGGCTATATTTTCCAAAAAAAATTTTATGGATTCCTTAAATTTAAAAATAAATACTAATGCGACAACCAGAAAAACGACTGGCCACGAAAGAAAAGCCTTAAAATATTCCAAAATAATTTCTGCAATTTCTTTTGAATTCATTTATTATTGAGTTACCTGATTCGGATGTAGAGAAAATTTAAGATCTGGCTTAGATTTGAAAAAACTATGGTCAAGTTGAGATTTTTCTTTTGTAAATTCTTTCTCAACTTGTTCCAGTATCTCAAATTCTACTTTTGAAAATAGACTTGCAGGTATGCTATCCAGCTTTTTTTTAACAATTTTGATAGCGTGTTCTGATTGATCTATTCCGATCCATTTTCGATTCAATTCTTGTGCGGCGGCAAGTGTTGTTCCAGATCCACAAAAACAATCCAGTACCAAGTCACCTTCATTTGAAGAAGCATTAATAATGAACTTTAACAGATCTAAATTTTTTTCTGTCGGATAATTTGGGTATTGCGGATCTTTAAATTCCCAAATATCTTGCATTTTCTTTCCGTCTTTTTCATCAAGAAATATTTTTTTGCGAGGTACGCCGTTTGTAGACCACTCGATAAGTCCTTGCTTATCCCATTTCTCAAGCAAGGCTGGGTCGCTGCGCCAATGGCGACCTTTTGGCGGTTTGATTCCTTTCCATTCTTTTCCCGTATTTCCGTTTGCGGTTTCGCCTGGCGCATGCAGAGGTATTGTTGTGTACGCACGTCCATCTTTATCAATTTTTTTAAATAAACGTTCTTCGTCTTCTTTTGTGAACGGCACTCTCGGATCGTTCCATGTTGGATTTTCTGATTTTGAATAAAAAAGTATAAGGTCTTTAATATTTCCGTAAGCTTTTCGATGAAAATTTTTCGGGTTGCATTTTATTCGTGTTATATCATTACGGAAATTGTTTTGGCCAAAAACTTCATCCATTATTAATTTGACATAATGACCGATTTTATAATCAATATGCAAATAAATTGATCCTTTTTCGGATAATAACTCTCGTAAAAATATCAAACGCTCTCGTAAAAATTCTAAAAAATCAGCACCGACCAATGTGTCGCTGTATGCTATGTCATCGTCATTGCTACTGCTGATCGTATTTGCTCTATCCTCGCTTATTTTAAAATGTCCGTTGGTTGCAAAAGGAGGATCAATATAAATTAAATTTACTTTGCCAGCATACTCGTCCAGCAAAGTTTTTAATACTGAAAGATTATCCCCGTGAATCAACTTATTTTCCGATTTTTTTCCGGATATGGATTTTAAGCTTGACCTTTCTGTATCAGCAAGGATCTCTTTCTCTGATTTTTTATTTTCGTATACAATTTGCATAATTAAAGTTGATAAAGAAATTCACGCAAAACCAAGGCGCTGACAATATTTTCGTTTTTTAGTTTTCCTGTTATATCTTTGTGCATTTTGTTTTTTCCTTTGATATAAAGCACGCCGTCAAGAATTGCAATTGTTGTTGCTTTTACGCCTCTGGCTTTCAGAGTTGAAATAGCGTCGTTGAATTGCGCATTTTGATGTCCGCCAAAATCGGTTAAAAATTTTGCTTCGCCAATTACATACTTTCCATTAAAACGACCAATAAAATCAAGCCCCTTGTTGTGTTTGTAGTTTAGGTGTTCTCGTGCAAAAGTCATCATTTCGGCATCGCTGGCATCTAAAATCGCATTTCCTTTTGTTTTTAAAAATTCATCTAATTTTATTGGCATAATCCCGAGCGATTTTTTATTAACCCATCGCTTGAAAAGCGGACCAATCTGTCGATTTGTTTCTTTTGGCTCGCAGGAACGAGAATAAATTGTATCAAGTCCCATTTCATAAAGACGACCGCACAGGCGATCAACGGTTGCGGGATTTCTTTTTAGTGACGCTTTGTCGCGCTTAAGATATGCCACATATGAATCTTTGATCGGAAATAAATCCATTTTTAAAAGATTTTCAAGAAGTGTAGCATTATCTTTCTTTTTGAACGCTTTTTCAACATTTTTCCATAAATCGCCGTCAATATCCCTGATTCCTTCGGGAATTGTTGGATAAACTTGAAAAAGGTCGTCCAAGTAGCTCCTTTGATTAGCGTATTCTATACTTAGTTTTGTCCAGTGGTTCATATAGTTATATTTTACTACAAAAATGAAATAAATAAAAATCGTCTTTTTTGCGACTTAAGAAGCAAAAAAGACACCTTATACCCCTCTATAAAAAGATAAAAAAACTTATTTTTCCTTATTATAAAAAAGCAAATTTAAAAAAGAAAAAGAATTTTATTTCACATAACGTTAGGCATATCCGAAGTTTTTGCGTAATGAAATGAAGCAAAAATTTGGGTGAAAGAATTTTTTACTCGTTATTGAAATTATAATTGATGAAAAATTCTTGAACCGGATATGCCTTGTTAAACGATGTAAATTTTTCATTTCCTGAAATTATCTCGGATTTTATTTATTGCTAAATAAAATTTTGCTTTTTCTGTTTTTGATTTTGGGCAGAGGGGTAGGGGTGAATGCCCAAAATCAAAAACTCCCTAGTCATTTGCTGTTAATCTTTTCGTCCTCCGTTCCAGAATTTTTTTCATCATCGGCCCACTAATCAGACTAGTTACTATTGCCATGATAACAATAGCTACAAATATCCGCTCATCTATGAGTTTGGCTTGATAAGCCGAGGTAGCTAAAATAATTTCAACAGCACCTCTGGCATTCATTCCAAAAGCTATAGCTAAAGCTTCTTGATTGTTAAGTTTAGATATTTTTGCTCCAATAAATGCACCTAGAACTTTTCCCAGAGTAGCTATACTAATAACACCCAGAACTAAAGTGAGATCAAAGTGTTTCAAAAAATTAACCTGCAGTCCGACAGAGACAAAATACAAAGGAGAAAAGAAATAAAGAACCATTTGACGCATCGCGGTGTGCATTTTATGCGGTTCACTGTTAGAAAAAGCGATACCAACTAGAAAGGCTCCCAAGACTGCATGGATACCAATTCTTTCTGCCAAAGTGGCACCCAGAAGAATAAGCACCAAAGTAATGCCCAAAAATAAACTATCGCTGTCATTTTTCTTTTCGCTCCAAAGTGTCAATTTCTTGGCTAGTTTTTTTCCAAAAGTGAGAGTGAAAGCAAACATTGCCAAAATACCCAAAGCGGTCATGGCTGGATTAATATGTTTTGCGTCAGGAGAGAAATTAGCCACAATTATGGCAAACATTATCCAGCCTACGATGTCGTCAATTGTGGCGGTAGCCAAAATTATAGACCCAACCTTGCTTTTAAGAAGTCCTAAATCTAGCAATATTCTAGCAATAACTGGGAGAGCGGAAATGGAGAGAGCCGTGCCGATAAATAGAGGCAAAAGCCATTTATTTTGGTCAGGTGAATAATCCCAAATTTGAGGAAAGAGAAACACGGAGGTTAATCCCATGATAAACGGAAAGGATGAACCAAAAAAACTTGTCCAAATGATAGTTTTTCTTAGCTCCTTGATTTTGGGCAAATTTATTTCTAGCCCAATAATAAAGAGTAATAAAATTGCTCCTAATTTAACAAAAGCATCTCTGGCTTGAAAAACTGAACCTGAAGATGCAAAAAGCAACTGCTTGATGCCAGGATAAAATAATCCCAAAATAGTCGGCCCCAGAATTATGCCCCCAATAAGCTCACCAATAACTTTAGGCATTTTGAGATATTGGGCAAGGCGACCGGAAATAACGGCCATCAGTAAAAGAATGGCCAAGGAAAAAATAAATAAAATTAAATCAGTATGATTCATTTGTTTTAGTTTTTATTCTTCAATTCTTAAATAAAAATAAATTCGTCTTTTTTGCGATTCCAGGAGCAAAAAGACACCTTATGCCCCTCTATAAATAAATTAGAAAAAGCAAAATTTTATTCCTTAGGTTACGCACCAGCCTTGTTTATTTCACAAAATGAAAAATTTATTTCGTTTAACGTATCGGCATCATCCGAAGTGCGAAGCATTTGGGTGTAGCGTAGCGGAACCGGATATGCCGTGTTAGGCGATGTTAAAATTTAAACCAAAAATTATTTTAAAAAC
>JAJYBE010000058.1 GCA_021779205.1 bacterium | reverse complement strand
TTTGACTGAATGGCTCATTGAATACAATTTCAACCGTCCCCACCAAGCCCTGGATTATTTGACACCCATTGAATTCACTCAAAAGTATACCAGAGTGTCCAAGATGTACTCATCCAATACAGGCGCTTGACAAAAAAAATGACTATGTTAGACTTTTCAGTCAATATTAATTATCTAATGAGTGATAAATATGAAGCTGAATCTAAATAAAATTAATTGGAAAGGGGCGATTGTTGTTTTTGCGCTTCTAGCGATTTCGTTGCCTTTTTTTAGTTTTGCCGGACATAATAAAAAAATTTATGTTGATTCTAATGCGGGAAGTGAGCAAGACGGTAGTTCAGCGCATCCCTACAAGACAATTGGGAAGGCGCTAGAAAAAGCCAAGAATAATACAGAAATTCATATAAGTAATGGAACATACAGAGAAAACTTGGAAATCCCTAACGGAGTGGATATTTATGGTCAAAATAGCGACAAAACAATTATAAAAGCAAGAAATGGAGGAAAGGCGGTTATTTTGCTTAAGGGAAGCGCTAAGTTGGTGGATTTGACAATCAGGGATGGAAAAAATGGAATTAAAATTACCAATGCCGGACGGGTAAAGATATTTGGTTGCAATATTGAAAAAAATGATAATGACGGAGTTTTAATTTATTCCGGATCTAGCAAGCGAAGCATTGAAGATAGTAATCAAGTAATGTTTAGTCAGGTAAAAATAAATCACAATGGAAAGGCTGGAATATATAGCGAAAAAAGAAACCTGATTATCTATAAGAGTGATATTTCTGACAATAAAAGTGACGGAGCTTCTTTTGCTTTTGACGTAAAAGCGTGGATTGGCTCAAGTACTTTTGCATCTAATTATGGCAGCGGAATAGCAATGGTTTTGGATGGGGCGCAAATTTATACTAAAGATAATGTTTATTCCAATAATAAACGAGAAGGCATTGAGGTTGTTTCTTATGGCGTAGGTGGTCGAATTGATATTAATAAATCAAAAATAAGAAATAACGGAAATTATGGCATAGCTCGTGTGAATAAAAAAGCCGTAAATCAAGGAATATGGGGCGGGCTAACTGTTGAAAACACGACTTATCTTTACACAAGCAAGGGACAAATTTCTCCTATTTTTAGAATTTATTAAAACAAGATTTTTTATAAGAATCTATGAATAATCGACAAGCTTGGAGTAGGAAAATTAGCATCGGGGTGGTTTTATTTTTTGCGATATTGATTTTCAATATCAATAAAAATAGTGTTTATGAATCGGAAACGACTGTTTTGATTTTGCCAAAAAATGAATTGCTTGCAAAAGAAATTGACTTGATTAGGGGAAATTTCAAGCAAATAATGCAATCATTGGCTTTTTGTGATGAGGTGGCGCAACAAAATGAAAGCCTCTCTGTTGCGCAAGAGCTGCCAAGCGATAAGAGAAAAGAATTTTGCAATTCCAAGTTGGAGGTTTCTTTAGTGGAAAAAAGCGCAATAATTAGCGTGAAAAATTTTGATAAAGATAGTGCCTTGGCGCGTGAATTAAATTCTGATACGGTAGAAAAGCTTATTATATCTGCGGGAAAATATTACAATATCGATACCGATATGGAATTGCGAATCGTGGACGGGCCGATTATCAAGCAGGATAGTTTCAGGAATGGTTTTTGGCTTTTTTTGGAAAGCGTTTTTTGGACGTTGGTTATTTGTGCAATGTTATTTTTTTTAGTTCCATTTATTTTTATCAAAAAGAAAAAGACAAATTTATCGATTTTAAAAAATAAACTTTATTCAAAAGCGCCACTTGAAAAAATGGTAGCTATTTTTCCTGAAACGGAGAACTACTTTGCCGATAAAAATTTTTTTCCAACAAAAAAAATCGAGCCATCTGTCGGGAAAAAAGCGCCAACTCCGGCCAATTTGCCTGTAGATGAAGAAACTGTTCCTGATATTTTTCGCAAAAAAGAAGTTATTGTTGAAAATAATCTGCCAGAAAAAGAGAAAAACGAGAGCGAAGATTTTACTTCTCGCGAGGCCACTCAAGATGAGATGAAAGAACGGTTAAACAAATTACTTCGTGGTGGAAAATGAAAAATAATTTTTTAAATTCCGTATGCCGAGGAGAGTGTCTTGAGAAAAAATGGAATGGCAAAAACAAGTCCGAACAACGGAAGAACAATTGTGCCAATGGTAATTATCATTGTCCAAAAGAAATATTTGCGCATTTTTTCAATCGAAATATAGATTTGATCAAGTTTTTTATCTTGTTCAGCTAGTTTTTGAGCAATTTCTTGGTCCATATTTTTTTTAAAATTAAAATTAAGTAGGGTATTTTTTTTATTCTTCTATTCCTAATGGCAAATCCTTAATGATTTCCGGTGCGGGTAGCTCTTGGACTTTGTTTAATTTTTTTTCTATTGTGCGACTTTTTTTTGTTGCCAAATCGATATTATCACTGGCTTCCCTTAATTTTTTATTGGTTTTTTCGAGGATATCGCCAAAAGTAGTGAATTCTTTTTTGATCGATCCTAAGAGTGTCCATACTTCACCGGATCTTTTTTCAATGGCTAGTGTGCGAAATCCCATTTGTAAGCTGTTAAGAATGGCGGCAATAGTGGTTGGTCCGGTTATGATTACTTTGTAATCTCTTTGTAATGTATCAGCCAATCCCGGTCTGCGTAGCACTTCAGCATAAAGGCTCTCAATGGGTAGAAATAAAATGCCAAAATCGGTTGTATAGGGTGGATCGAGATATTTTTCGCGAATATCTTTAGCTTCCGATTTGATTCTATTTTCTAGGGCTTTTCCCAGTGCTAAGATGGAAATCGCATCATTTTTTTCTTCGGCATCAATTAAATTTTGAAAATCTTCCAAGGGAAATTTAGCATCAATCGGTAACCAGAGATTTTTAACCTTATCGTCTTTAGCTGGAATTTTTATGGCAAATTCTACGCGATCATTGGAGCCTTTTTTTGTGGTGACATTTTTTTCATATTGTTCAACAGACATGATTTGATCAAGCAGGGTGCTCAATTGAACTTCTCCCCATGTTCCGCGAGTTTTAACATTTTGCAAAACTTTTTTCAAATCTCCAACTCCGGTTGCCAATGTTTGCATTTCCCCCAGACCTTTATGCACTTGTTCCAGTCGATCGCTTACGAGTTTAAATGATTCGTTTAAGCGTTTTTCCAGTGTGGCATGCAATTTTTCATCTACCGTTTCGCGCATTTTTTCTAATTTTTCACCATTATCGCGCTGGATATTCTCCAGTCGTTTTTCAATTGTTGTGCGCATATATTCTATTTTTTTATCATTTCTATCAATGACCTCGCTTAATTTGTCGGAGAATAATGAGAAATTTTTATTTTGCCCTTCTGTTAATGTAAAAATGCGCCTATCGATTGAGTCTCCGAAATTTTTAATTGTTCTGGCGAGCTCTTCGCGCGCATCTTTGGCTGAAAGAGAGTTGTCATTACGATTGATTGACATTTCTTCGCGCAATGTCCTGGTTATTTTTTCACTTGATTCTCTAATTAAATTTGAATCAATTTCATTTTTTTTAGAAAGCAAAATAAATAAAATAATAATATTGATGATAAGAGAAGCAAATAGAACAACAGTGGTCATAGTTTCAAATTAAATTTATTATAATTATAATCTTTTAACTTCTTCCAAGAGAGCGCTAAGAATATCTTTTTCTTGAACAGATTTGATTATTTTTCCTTTTCGAAAAATTGCGCCCATACCTTTCCCGCCAGCTACTCCAATATCCGCTTCTCGCGCTTCGCCCGGTCCATTGACAACGCATCCCATTACGGCAATGTGTAAATCTTTATCAATATTTTTTACCGCATATTCAACCTGATTAGCTAGGGCAATGAGATCAATCTGGGTTCTGCCACAAGTGGGACAGCTAGTTACGATTATGCCTTTTTTGCGCAGTTTTAGTGATTTTAGAATTTCCCAAGCCACTTTCATTTCTTCAATCGGATCTGCAGTGAGAGAGACTCGTAACGTTGCGCCAAGTCCTTCATAAAGCAAAATGCCCAATCCGATAGAAGACATAACTGTTCCGCGAAAAATCGTGCCCGCTTCTGTTATTCCAATATGTAATGGGTAGTCAACTTTTTTTGCCAAAAGACGATAGGCCTCTATCGTTCGTTCAATGTCTGAAGCCTTAAGAGAAATCAAAATATTCTTAAAATTATATTTTTCCAAAATGCGGATATGATTCATTGCCGATTCAACCATTCCTTGCGCCGTAACTTTGTTTTTATATTTTTTTAGAATTTCTTTTTCCAAAGATCCTCCATTAATTCCAATGCGAATTGGCACTTTATTTTTTTTACATGCCAAGACAACCGCTTTGACTTTTTCTTCTGACCCGATATTGCCCGGATTGATTCGAACCTTATCGATACCTTGCGCAATTGATTCCAGTGCTAATTTATAATCAAAATGAATATCAGCTACCAAAGGAATATGAATTTGTTTTTTTATTGCCCCGATGGCTTTGGCGGCGATCATATCGGGAACTGCAACGCGTACAATTTCGCATCCGGCCTCTTCTAACGCTAATATTTGCGTGATGGTTGCTTTTGTGTCTCGTGTATCAGTATTGCACATTGATTGGACGCGTACCGGATTTTTTCCACCTAATTTATATTGACCAACTTTAACTATGCGAGACTGATATTTTTTCATAAAATAAAATAGAAATAATTATTCTATTGACACTATTTGAAGTGTAGCGAAATTTAACATTGAAAGCAAATAAGCTAAGTTATGATAAAACACATGATGTATTAGATCATTAATAAATCTTAAGCATCATAGAATTCTTTTCTTTTTCGATTGATTGGGTTTATGTAATCCAGATCTATTTTAGCTGAAAGCATTTGCACTAAGTAATTTCTAACCAAGCCTGTATTTTGGAATAATTCATCCAATATTATGACTTTCTCCGGCTTAGTGGCCTCAAGATAACGCCCCTTGGCTTTTTTAACCAGTTCTTTCCTTGATTTTAAACGCATTTTCATGAAGATAACTTTAATTGTTAATTATCTCCAAGGTTAGATTTTAAATGATAAATCGACTAGGGCGATCATTAGATTTTGGATGATAGGTGAATTCAAGATATTATTGCACCACTAGAGTCAGTTTTTCAAAAATTTCATTTGGCGTCAAGTAATCATTTTTCTTTCTCGGACGATTATTCAAATTGTTTTCTACTAAGAGCACACTCTCTGGA
>JAJYBE010000057.1 GCA_021779205.1 bacterium | reverse complement strand
TACTCAAATATTTAATCTGGTATAATACTAAGAGAGTTCATTATGCTTTCAAGAATCGACTTTCTCCGATACAATTCATAATGTCATTGCAAACTAATAATCTTAATTTACCTCAAGAGTGCAAAGTTGGGTGGACTTATACATCAAGTTGAAAAAAAAACCAACTAATGTTACACTGAAAAAAATTATTAAATTAAAAAAATGGCCGAAATAAAAACAGAAAAAATCAACTGGCTTGATTTTCAAGCACCCAGTGAAAAAGAAATTTCTGAAATTAAAAAAAGATTCAATTTACATCCATTAGTCATTGAAGAATTTTCCACTCCGACGCTCAGACCCAAAGCCGCTGAATATGGCAATTGTATTTATTTAGCTATTCATATTCCGCTCTATGATACAAAAAATAAAACTACTTATCCGGGAGAATTGGATATCGCCATTTGTGAAAATTCACTCATTACCACTCATGATCTTGAAATATGCCAGCTAACCAACCTCTTTAACGAATTAAAAAAAAGCAAAAAAAAGAGGGGGCTCTACATGAATCAAAGTCCGGGAGCGCTTTTACGATATATTCTTGAAATACTTTTAGAATCTTGCTTTCCCCGCCTTGACCATATTTCAAAAAAATTAGATCATATAGAAAAAGAGATTTTTTCCGATCATGAAAAAGAAATGGTTTTTGAAATATCGCTCGTCAAAAGAGATATTCTAAACTTTAGACGCACGATGAAGCCGCAACGCACCGTCTTTGAATCGTTACTAAGAGATAGTAAATATATCGAACCGGAGTTACGCCCCTATTTTCAAGATCTGATTGGAACCAACATTCGCATTTGGAATATGCTGGAAAGCGCTAAGGAAACAATTGAATCACTCGAAAGCACAAACAATTCTTTACTATCCAACCAATTGGATATGACGATGAAAGTGCTTACTATTTTTTCCGCTATAATGTTGCCGCTAACATTCTACTCTAATGTTATGTCGATGAGCATTGATATTCCATTGCATAATAATCCGGATGCTTTTTGGATTCATGCCCTAATTATGATTATGATCGCTATTTTCACTTTCACCATATTTAAAATACGTAAATGGCTTTAATCAAAAAAATATGCTTACAATCTATAATACGCTCGCCAAGAAAAAAGAAACATTTCAGTCCATTCATACCGGAAAAGTAGGGATGTATGTTTGCGGTCCGACAGTCTATGATTTTTTGCATATTGGCAATCTTCGCGCCTATATAACAGCGGATATTTTACGTCGCTATTTGGAATATTGCGGATATGAAGTTCGTTTAATAAAAAATATTACCGATGTCGGACATCTGACAGATGATAGTATCGCTCAAGGCGATAGCGGAGATGATAAGCTTGTCAAAAAAGCATTAAAAGAAAAAAAAACGCCACAAGAAATTGCTAAATTCTATGAAGATTATTTTCATAAAGCGGAAAAAGAAATCAATATTCTCCCCGCACATTATTTTCCTCGCGCCACAGCACACATTCCACAGATGATTAAAATTATCACCGTTTTAATTGAAAAAAAATTTGCTTATGAAAAAAATGGCAATGTTTTTTTTGATGTAACAAAATTTCCCGATTATGGAAAACTCTCCGGTAATACTCTAAAAAATCTAAAAATCGGCGCGCGCCTTGAAGAACATCCGGACAAAAAAAATCCATGGGATTTTGCTTTGTGGCTAAAAGCGCCAAAGGAACATCTGATGAAATTTGATTCTCCATGGTCAATCGGCTATCCCGGATGGCATATTGAATGCAGCGCAATGAGCTCAGAATATTTAGGCGATACTTTCGATATTCACACTGGTGGCGAAGACAATATTTTTCCCCATCATGAAGCGGAAATTTCCCAAAGCGAGTGTTTCAGTGGAAAAAAATTCGTTAATTATTGGGTTCACACCCGTCATCTCTTGGCTAATGGAGAAAAGATGTCAAAATCAAAAGGCAATTTTTTTTCCCTGGACGATCTTTGGAAAAAAGGCTACACTCCAATGGAATTGCGGCTATTTATGCTTTCCGCTCATTATCGCACGCAAATCAATTTCACTTGGAAAGTTTTCAATCAAGCCAAATCTAATTTTAAAAAAATTTCTGACTGGGTTGGTAATTTGGAAAAAACCACCGAATTTAAAACTGGAGGAAAAAATAACATTATAATCGAAAAATATCAAAAAGATTTTGAAAAAGCGATGAATGATGATCTCAATACCCCGCTCGCGCTTTCTGTTCTTTATGCGCTAATCGCAAAAACCAACAAATTACTGACACAAAATCAACTAAGCGCAATTGATGCGAAAAACAATTTGGCTTTCTGGAATAGAATCAATAAAATTCTTGGGTTGATTGTTTCGAAACAAAAAATTATTCCCACTGAAATAATCGAGATAGCTGAAAAACGAAAAATCGCCAAAGAAAAAAATAATTTTTTATTATCCGATAAGTTGCGCGAAGAAATTGAAAAATTCGGTTATGCCATTGAAGATTTGAAAGATAATAATTATTTAATAAAAGAAAAAATATGAGTGATTTTTGCGATTGCGCCAACTGCCCGCATCACTGCGAAGCTAAAGACGCGGAAAATAAAACTGAATCGACACCAAAAGATGTTCAAGAAAAAATAAAAAATTTAGAAGCGGATATTTCAGCGCTCGGTTTCAATGTTGAAGAAACCGAAGAAGGAATCAAGGTGTCTTAGTTTAGTTTTTCAAAAAAAATAAAATATCACATCGTTATTGTGATTTGTTTTTGTACTTATTTTGCAATTATGTCTAAAAATTTTTGGTTTTCCATAAAAAAACCTCTATTGGCTTTGGCGCCAATGGCCGGAATTACCGATAGCGCTTTTCGTCAAATTTGTCGTAGAAATGGAGCTGACATTGTTTATTCTGAAATGGCCAGTGTTAGCGCATTATTTTTTAAGCCTGCCAAAACACTGGATTTGGTAAGATTTAATAAAAAAGAACGTCCATATATTGTTCAACTTTTTGGCAATAATCCGAAACATTTTGCCATAGCCGCAAAAATTATTACCGAAAAAATAAAACCGGATGGCATTGATATCAACTTCGGTTGTCCGGCTAAAAAGGTTTTTGGGCATGGCAGTGGATGCGCATTAATGCCTCAAGTTGATTTATCGCGCGAAATCATTTCATCCGTCTGTAAAAATACCAGACTCCCCGTATCAATCAAAATTCGCGCCGGATTAAAGAATTTCGATGCACTGGAATTTATTAAAAAAACCAGAGATCTTCCATATTGCGCAGTTATGATACACGGACGCACCTATGAAGGTGGATTTTCCGGTTTGGTTGATTGGAAATTGATAGAACAAATAAAAAAAATAATCCCTGAAAAAATTGTGCTGGGAAACGGCGGAATCAACACATACGAAGAGGCTCTTGAAATTTTGCAAAAATATCCCATTATCGATGGTCTTGGTATTGCTCGTGGCGCTTGGGGAAAACCATATCTTTTTAATCAAATTAAGAATAAAACGGGCAATTGCAATTTTGAAAAAATAAAAAAAATAATGCTGGAACATGCACGCCTTATTTATTCCGATAAAAACAAGATGGGAAAATTTGAAATCAGAAAACACCTTGCATGGTATATCAAAGGCTTTCCCGGCGCATCCGAATTGCGTCAAAAACTTGTTCGCGCGGAAAATATCGAGGAAATAAAACGGATTCTTACTTAAAAAAATATTTTAATTGGAGCATAACATGAACAAAACTGCAAGTTGTAATTTTGCACTTGCTTGATATAATAAAACTATGGCAAACAAAACTAGAGATAATTTAAAAATACCACCACAAAATATCGAAGCGGAGATGTCCGTTCTTGGCGCTTTAATGCTTGACAAAGATGCAATAATTAAAATTGCCAATATTATTCGTCTCGGCGATTTCTATAAAGATGCACACAATACCATCTATGAAACAATGATCGATCTCTATGAAAAACGCGAGCCGATTGATGTCCTCAGCCTTTCCAACCGCCTGGAAGAAAAAAATCAACTGGAAGAAATAGGCGGATCGAGCTATCTCGCTTCGCTGGTTAATTCCGTCCCCTCCAGTTCCAATATCGTGCATTATGCCAAGGTGGTGCAAAAAAAATCTACCTTGCGCCGATTAATCGAATCAGCCAGTGAAATTTTGGAGCTTGGCTATAAAGAAGAAGAAGATGTGGAAAAGCTTTTGGATATTGCAGAACAAAAGTTGTTTGCTGTTTCACAAAAATTCATGAAACAAGATTTCATACCGATTAAATCAATTTTGGAATCCGCTTTCAACCGTATCGACGAACTACATAAAGGCGATCATCAATTGCGAGGAATTCCCACGGGGTATCCTGATTTAAATAATATTTTAGCCGGATTTCAAAAATCAGATTTGGTTATTCTTGCTGCTCGTCCCAGTATTGGAAAATCAACTTTAGCAATGGATTTTGCCAGAAGCATTGCCGTGAAAGAAAAAATTGGTGTTGGTGTTTTTTCCTTGGAAATGTCCGCCGATCAATTGATTGATAGAATGCTTGCCGCTCAATCCGGAGTGGATTTATGGCGCTTGCGCACCGGAAAATTGAAAACGGGCGAAGGCGATGATGATTTTCAAAGAATTGGAGAAGCAATGGGAATACTCTCGGAAGCAAAAATATTTATTGATGATTCCGGTTCAGCTAATGTAATGGAAATTCGCACTATGGCAAGAAGATTGCAAATGGAACATAATGTTGGACTCATCATTATCGATTATTTGCAATTAATGGAAGGTCGCTCAACCGGAGGCGATAATCGCGTTAATGAAATTTCTGAAATTTCCCGCTCGCTAAAACAATTGGCGCGCGAGTTAAATGTTCCGGTAATCGCCCTTTCTCAATTATCCCGCGCCGTTGAATCGCGCAGTCCGCAAATTCCGAAATTATCCGATCTTCGCGAATCCGGTTCAATTGAGCAAGATGCTGATATTGTCCTTTTTCTTTATCGCGAAGATCGTGAAAAACCTGACACACCCAATAAAAACATCGTTGAGGTGCATATTGCCAAACACAGAAATGGTCCAGTGGGAAAAATATCCCTCTATTTCGATGAGAGTTCAGCCACTTTCAAATCGCTTGATCATGCACATACACAAAATAACTAATATTCTCTATGTATCCTAAATCTTTCAAAAAATTAATTGATAATTTTTCCTCATTACCTTCAGTCGGACCGAAAATGGCTAGATCGGA
>JAJYBE010000012.1 GCA_021779205.1 bacterium | reverse complement strand
TTATCCACGCCGCCAGCGTTCATCCTGAGCCAGGATCAAACTCTCAAAAAATATCAGAAGTAAATCTGACATATAAAAAGAAAATTAATTCTTTGTTTGAATAGACTCTTAATATTTGTTCCGATTGCTCGGAACGAGGACTAATCGCAAAAAATTGTGATTAATAAATACTAAATTGTTAATGTCCTATTTTGTACTTTCCATTCTTGCGAATAAAAAACACATCCCCGCGTGCAACATTATTTCACGCAAAGATGTATTTTTTTCATCCATAGATTTTTAAACTTCTTTTTTTGCCGCTTTGATTATAAATAATTATCGCGCAAATCTAATGTTCTTAACTATTGTAATCGCATTTTTAAAACCTGTCAAATATGCGTTCTGATTTAATAGTGATTAACTCTAAAAATGCACTAAGATAAAGCATAAACTTATTTAAATTTAACTTATAATTATTTGAATTCTGCGCGATTTAATATTTTAGAAAATATGGTGCGATCAGTATTATTAACTTGTTGCAAAGCTATTCAATAGCTTGACAACCGACATGAAGTGCGCTATATTTACAAAAGTTGAGTTTAACTAAAATAGTAAAAAAATATGTTGGCGATTATTAAAACTGGCGGAAAACAATATTCGGTAAAAGTGGGAGATAAGATTAAAATTGAAAAACTTGAAAATGCAATCGGCGATACGGTTGTTTTTTCGGAAATACTTTTTATAGGAGATGAAAATGATGTTAAAGTTGGTGCGCCATTCCTAAAAGAAGCTATTGTGGAGGGAAAAGTTTTGCGCACCGAGCAAGGCGAAAAAGTAACAGGAATAAAGTTTAAAGCGAAAAAAAGATATCATGTCAAGTTTGGACATCGTCAAATTTTTACGGAAGTGGAAATTACTAAAATTGCTTAAAGTTTGCGAATCGCATTTTATAATAATTTAGTTTGACAAAAAAATAAATAAGAAAAAGAGGAATTCTATTCCACTGATTGTTTCTTGAGCTTTATTTAATGCGAAAAATGAAAAATTTGCTAGAAAAAACCCAGCCTTTTGACTGGGTTTTATTTTTTTCGCACAAAGCAACTTATTTTTCAGTTTCCTACTTCCCACAACACTTCTTCCACTTCTTTCCTGATCCGCAGGGGCAAAGATCATTTCTTCCAATTTTATCAGCATTAATTATCGGCGTTTGTTTTGGCGCTTCGCGCACTTTGCCATCTTGAATTTCTCTTGCCGAATTAAACTGCTCAATTTCTGATGCACCGCTAAAATTCAAATTTTTCTCAGAAACTGTTTCTTCCATTTGAGCGGAAATTACTGAGATATGAAAAATTGTTCGAACAATTGTTGATTTTATATTTCCTATTAGATATGAAAACATTGAAAAAGCTTCTCGTTTATATTCTACTAATGGATCGCGTTGGCCATAGCCGCGAAGACCAATTCCTTCTCGCAAATAATCGATTTCGTCAAGATGCGCCATCCACATCACATCAATTGTTTGCAATGAAATATTTCTTTCCGCCACGCGCATATTTGCCTCGCCAAGTTCAAGCTCTTTTTTATTATAAATTTCCTTGGAAATGCCAAATAAATATTCTGTTAAATCCCCAATTATTTCAGCGGCATTTCTGGCACTATTTCCGGAAATTTCTTTAATTTTGTTTTCTACTCCGTTTGGCATTAAAAATAATTGTTTAATATTTTCAACAATCTTGCTACTTTCCGGATTTCCATATTCGACTGTTATGCTTGAAGAAACCAGCGCTTCAATTTCATCGCGAATATCTTCCATAATTTCTGACTTAAGGTTATTCGCTTCTAAAATAAACTTCCTTTTTTTATAAATAATTTCTCGTTGTTTATTCATCACATCATCATAATCCAAAATATGCTTTCGAATATCAAAATTGAAGCCTTCTATTTTTGATTGCGCATTTTCAATTGTTCTGGAAATAATACCATTTTGAATCGGTTGATCTTCGGGAAGTCCTAATTTTGTCATAAGATTAACCAAATTATCTCCACCGAAACGACGCATCAATTCATCTTCCAATGATATGAAAAACTGAGAGCAACCAGGGTCTCCTTGTCGTCCGGCACGACCGCGAAGCTGATTATCAATGCGCCGCGCTTCATGTCTTTCCGTTCCAAGAATAAATAGCCCTCCCAGCTCTCTAACACCTTCGCCCAATTTTATGTCCGTTCCGCGACCAGCCATATTTGTCGCAATGGTAACAGCGCCTTTTGTCCCCGCCTTCGCAATAATTTGCGCCTCTCTTTCATGATTTTTAGCATTTAGTACTTCATGCCTTACTCCGGATTTTAGGAGCAACATACTGAGATATTCCGATTTTTCTACCGCTACCGTACCGACAAGAATAGGTTGACCTGCCACATTTACTTCTTTTATCTTTTCCACAATTGCGTTAAATTTACCTTTTTCCGATTTGTAGACAACATCGGGAATATCCTTACGGATTGCTTTTTTATTGGTAGGAATTTCAATTACATCCATTTTATATACCTTAAAAAATTCTTCTGCCGATGTCATTGCCGTTCCTGTCATCCCGGAAATTTTTTGATACATACGAAAATAATTTTGAAAAGTGATCGTAGCCAAGGTTTTTGATTCTTTTTGCACTCGCACTTTTTCTTTTGCTTCAATCGCCTGATGCAATCCCTCGCTATATCGCCTTCCTGGCATTAAGCGTCCGGTAAAATCATCAACAATAATCACTTCTCCGTCCTTAACCACATAATCCCGATCTAACTGAAAAATCGCCATTGCCTTAAGTGCCTGTTCCAAATGATGAACATAACTTATTTTTCCCACTTCATAAATATTTCCCACACCCAACCAAGCTTCCATTTTTCCAATGCCACCTTCTGTGATGGTAACCGCTTTGGTTTTTTCTTCAACAGTATAGTCTTCTTCTTTTTTTAATTTTGCAACAAGCAACGCAAACTGTTCATACATCTTAGTTGATTCACTGTCTGGGGCAGAAATAATAAGTGGCGTCCTGGCTTCATCGATAAGAATCGAATCAACCTCATCCACAATCACATAATTCAATTCACGTTGTGACATATCCGAAAGGGATTGCACCATGTTATCTCGTAAATAATCAAAGCCGAATTCATTATTGGTTCCATAAGTAATATCCGCCGCATAAGCTTCACGACGAGAAATTGGTAATAGATTTTCCATCTCCACACTCACTTCATCGCTATCAATAACCTTTGAACGATAAACATACGACGCATCATGAATTATGCAAGCAGTTGAAATTCCCAAAAAATGCAAAATTCCTCCCATCCAATTACAATCACGCTTAGCCAAATAATCATTAACCGTAACAAGATGCACACCTTTTTCAGCTAGCGCATTAAGATACATTGGCAAAAGCGAAGTATGCGTTTTTCCCTCACCGGTTTTCATTTCAGCAATTTTACCCTGATGAAGAGCAATCCCGCCTAGCATTTGCACATCAAAAAGTCTTTTATTATCGACTCTTTTTACCGCTTCGCGCATAACAGCAAAAGCCTCCGGCAAAAGTTCGTCCAATGTTTCGCCATTTGCAATTCTTTTTTTAAACTCGATTGTTTTTCCGCTTAATTCCCCATCAGATAACTTTATCATCCGATCTTCCCAAGTATTAATTTTTTCAACAAGCGGTTTTAATTTTCCAAGCTCCCGCTCATTGGAACCGAATATTTTTTTCAATATTGACATAACTGTTTTTTTATTTAATGATTTTAATTCTTCTAAATTCCCTTTTTCCAACTTTGATAATTTTTCCGGAAAAATTCTCGTCAAACTTCAATTGCCAATTATGCATCATCTCATTATCTATTTTTATTCCACCTTGATCAATCTTGCGCCTTGCGTCAGCCTTGCTATTTGCCAATTCATTTTTTACAAGCGCATCGATAAAAAGCTCTCCGACAAAAACTTTAATTTCAGAAATATCTTTCGGCAGTTCTTTTTTAGAGATAACTTGTTCGAAATATTCCTGCGATTTTTCGGCCGCCTTTTCACCTTTAATAATCCTCACAATTTCATATGCCATTTTTTTCTTAAAAATCATTGGATTTTCGCCTTTTTCCATTGCTAATTTCATTTTTTCGATTTCTTCCATTGGCACAGCGGTTAATAATTCAAAGCCTGGCAAAATGTGCCCATCGGAATATGACATAGCCTTACCAAAAATTTCTTCCGGGCTATCCGCCAGATTAATTCCATTGCCTTTAGTTTTACTCATTGTGCGTCCGTCCGGAGCGTCCATCATTTTATTGGTTCGAACAAATTTTTCCTTGCCTAGATAGCTCTCAATCAAATCTCGCCCAACTAACATATTGAATGTCTGATCGGTTCCTCCAATTTCCATATCCACCTCCATCGCTACACCATCATAACCTTGCATCAAAGGATAGATAAATTCATGCAGACGAATTGGATCGCCCTCTTTTATTCGACGTTCAAACATATCGCGCTCAAGCATTCGTTGCACCGTAATATTTGACATTAATTTAATCAAATCATTCAACTTCAACTTAGAAAGCCATTTATAGTTTCGCTCAAAACGTACCGGATTTTTTCCGCCAAAATCAATTAATTGCCCTGCTTGCTGCTTCCAGCTGGACATATTATTTTCAATCTCTTCATCAGTGAGCATTTTTCTAGTGGTATCCTTGTCGGGATCGCCAATTTTGGCAGTATAATCTCCAACAAGAAAAATCACTTCATGCCCTAATTTTTGCAAAATACTCAAAGCGCGAATACCCATAGCATGCCCCACATGCAAATGCGGCCCAGTCGGATCAAAACCCTCATAAATTTTCAAACGTTTTCCCGACATCAGTTTTTTACGAAAAGCCTCTTTTGATGGATAAATCGCTTCCACGCCACGATTCAAAAACTCATCAATTAGTTTTTTATCTTTTAATATTTTTGGCATATGTTCTTTTCACTTATTATTAAATCTTATTATCAAATTCACATTTTTTCCGGAGCTTCAATGCCCAAAAGCCTAAGCGTTTCCGCCAAAACAATTTTTGTCGCGAAAACCAACTCTTTTCTTGCCGCCGCTAAAGACTCCTCTTCGTCCAAAATACGACAAGCATGATAAAAACTGTGGAATTTGTCAGCTAATTTCAAAGCGTAATTTGTTAATTTATGCACTTCGTAATTTTGCGCCACTTCTGAAACCAAATCGGGAAAACGCATCAAATGTCTTGCTAATTCACGCTCTTTTTCATTGTTCATTTTTTCAAAATCCGCTTTTTCGATATCAATATTTTGATTTTCTGTTTTTTCCAGAATTCCACAAATTCTCGCATATGCATATTTAACATAATATACCGGATTTTTATTTGATGTTTCTTTTGCCAAATCAATATCGAAAATCATTGGCGAATCAGCGGAATAAGTAAGAAAAATAAAGCGCACAGCATCACATCCGACTTCTGAAATTAAATCATCCAAGCTGATATATTGTCCTTTACGTTTAGACATTTTAAACTCCTCGCCATTTTTTATCACCGTTAAATTTTGCGTCAATAATATATTCACCTTATTTTCATAACCAAGCGCTTTCATCGCGCCTTTTATTCGCGCCACATCACCATGATGATCCGCGCCCCAAATATCCATCGCCAAATCAAAATTCCTTTTCATCAATTTATTCAGATGATATGCAATATCTCCACCAAAATAAGTAATCTCTCCGGTTGATTTCCTAATCACCCGATCTTTTTCATCACCAAATTGAGATGCGCGAAACCAAAGCGCTAAATCTTTTTCATAAGATAAACCTTTCTTTTTTAATAAGGCAAATGTTTTTTCAACTTCTCCACTTTCATGCAACGAGCTTTCTAAAAAATATTGATCAAAATTTATTCCAATTTTTTCCATTGCCGGAACAATCATTTCTTGCAAAATTGTTTTTGTTGCCTCCCTGCCCGCTAAAAATGGATCGGTTTGCGTATTTTTTTGCGCCAGTTCATCGATATATTCACCGCGATATTGCGCTTTAGCATCTTTCAAAATGGAATGTCCCAAAACCTTAACTTGATTGCCAAAATCATTAACATAAAATTCCCGCCAAACAAAAAACCCAACCTTTTCAAAGATATTAGCTAAAACATCCCCTAAGGGACCGCCCCGACCATTCCCCAAGTGAATCGGCCCCGTAGGATTAGCACTGACAAAATCGAGGTGAATTTTGCGTCCTTTGCCTAAATTTGAATTTCCATAATCGTTCTTTTCCGCTTTTATCTTTCTGATTATTTCAGCAACAGAGTCGCTTGACAAATAAAAGTTAAGAAAACCCGCCCCCTCCACTGTTATTTTGGCAAAGATTTTTTTTTCAATATCCTCTTTTTCCAATTCATTTTTCAGCTCCAAGGCTATTTCTCGTGGATTTTTTCCTATTTTTCGCGCCATTTTTAGTGCTAAATTGGTTGAATAATCACCAAATGCATCCGGGGGATAAATAACTTCGATTTCCTCATCGGAAAATGAAACGAAAGAAAACTTTCGCTTAAGCAGTTTCACTAATTTTTGAAAAATTATTTCGCGCATATGCAAGCAGTATAACCTTAAAACGAAATAAAATCAATGTGTTGTATAAGTCCGGCGGATTCTACCCAGATGCGACCACCCACAGCTTCCATGACCTTTCGAGCCACGTGAAGACCCAGTCCTGTGTCTCCGGCGTTCAAACGATTGATGTCTTTGCCTCGAGAGAATTTGGGAAAAAGATAGGGCATTTCTTCGGCGGGAACACCAATGCCAGTGTCAATTATCGCCACCAAAACATTTTTGTCGTCCTCGGAAATTTTCATCTTCACTCCACCCTTAGACGTATATTTCAAAGCTATTGGATAGAGGGCATCACTCTATTTATTACAGAGCCAAATTTCTTGGCAAAAGACTGTTTGCGTGTTATTTTACTAATAGAAACTTAATTAAAAATAAACCCTAAATTATGCCTATTCATAAAATGAAACTGAATCAAAAACCATTTAACAAAATATCTGCCGGAAAAAAAATCATAGAATCTCGACTTTTCGACAAAAAACGCCGATCAATAAAAATCGGCGACACAATACATTTTTCACAAAAGGATAATTCCACCAAAATTACAAAAGCAAAGGTTCGTGCTCTATATAGATATAATTCTTTTGAAGATTTATTTTCTGATTTCCCAACTCGATATTTCGGTGGATCATCCAAAAAATCCTTGCTAAAAGAAATCAACTGCTTTTATTCACCAGTAGAACAAATTAAATACGGGGTTGTGGGGATAAGAATAGAAATATACAAAACAAAAAAGAGTTTGGGTAGAATAATAACTACCTAAACTCTTGGCTTATTGGTTGGTTGGCTTGATTTATTTGACAAACTCAAGAACCACAACGCCTAGCTTTTCCTTGTTGGGAGGATAAATTTTCTTAAGCAGATTAAGAAGCTCTTTTTGTGATGAAATATCTGGAGCAATCTTGTTGAATGCTTCTTTTGTAAGCATTTCAGAAAAACTGTTATAGCGCCTAATTGCTCCAACTTTCACATTAAGGCTTGAGGCATGAGTCATTAAGTTAATAATTTCTCCATTTTTGATTCGATTAATAGAATCATATCCCACACGTACTTCAAGAGTCTTTTTTCCTAATTTAATTAAATCAAAAAACCTTTGCTTTATTCTTATGCTTCTCATGATGTTTTCTCCTATATTAAGACTCCATTGTTGGGTAGTTATACCTGGATAATAAGCATTTGGCATAACCGCATCAATCTTCCACCCAAGACGTTGCAAGGAAATCACCTCATCAACGCTTGGATTGATATGAACGTACATCTTATGACCATACGGGACCAATTGATATGATATATCAATTAGCAAAGCTTCAAATGCAACGCCGTTAGCAGCAATAAATGGCATAATCTTAATTGGATTACCTTTCTTTGGAGTTGCACCAGCCACACCAATAACGTGCCCGATGCTATCAAGAGCAATGAAGATAAGCTTGTATTTAACATTTATATCCACCATATTCCTTCTCTCATGCCCACTAAAAAGCGCTTTTACCCACTCATTAGTTATGCCTTCAAATGATTTTGGTAATTTTTCAAGCAAGAGTTGTGCTACCTCTTTTTTCAACTCATCCTTAACTTCATTGAGTGGCAAAACAGAAACATGCACTTTTTCCAATGACTCAACTTTGCTTATTTCATACAGAGGCTTATAGAGCATTGTTTCAGTTATGCCATTCTTGTAGTGACTATCTGAACTTCCAGCTTGAATAAATCCTTTTCGCAAAAAAAATTGCATCGCAGAAATATTTTTTTCTGCAACAGTGCAATACAATTGACGAGCATTACTATTCCGAGCGTAATTTTTCGCATAACCGAGAAGTCTGCTTCCAAGACCAAGCTTATTTTGAAATCCTGATAATATAATAAGCGGACTAATTTTATACGTTGATTGTCTCTTTCCAACCAAATGCAACATGCCCGCTCGCATACCATCAACTTCAATGATAAACATTTTTTGTTCAAAAGAAAAAAATCCAACACTGTCATATCCTCCGGCAATATGAGCATTGAAAATACGCTTAGCATGTGCATGATGATCTCCACCATAATAAGGCTCTAAGTAATCATGCATCAAACTAGCAACCCATTCGAAATCACTTCTTACAGCTTCCCTGATAAAAATATTTTCTTTTTTCATGACTGTCCTCCTTTTGTTGAGTACTAACTTACCTCCCATAGGTAAGCTGCGTAACTCAAAGGTTAATGACTTGTAAAAGAACACTAAATCATATCTCTATTTTCTCATAGAGTGCAATATGTTAATGAACTTATGCATGTGTTAACCTACAAACAAACTTTGCGACAACGGCCCAACTCTCAATTGCCTATGCCAACCTTAAATCAATCAATTTTAATTGAATTTTTTTAGCGCCGTTCCATTCATCTTGCGCAAGATTAAACACAATATCAACGATATCATCCTTTTTTAGATGGGCAAATTCTTCGCCCAATTTAAACCCGATTGCGTCAAAAACCCTAACATCACCTTTTACCGATTTTAGCATCAATTTCAAATGCTTACTTCCATTTCCCACCATTCGCATATCGACAATTTGCATTTTTCTTAGCAAGAAGACAGGTTCTTTATTTCCCATTCCAAACGGCTCCATTTTTCTAAGCTGGTCTAGCAATTTCCAATCAATTTGTTTTGCATAAATTTCCAAATCAATTACAAGCCTTGGCGTTATTTCTTTATTTTCCATTTCCGTTTCAATAAGCATTGTCATTTTTTCGCAAAAAGGTAAGACGTTTTCTCGCACAAGACTCACGCCGGACGCTTGAGAATGCCCGCCGAATTTAGAGAGTAACTCGGAGCAAGATTCAATTTTCTCAATAATGTTTATCCCTGGAATACTGCGCAAAGAACCGACGAAAACCGTTTCCTGCTCCTGAAAAACAACTATCGGTTTTCCGAATTTTTCTGCAACTTTTCCCGCAACAAGACCCAAAATTCCCACCGGCCAATGCGGACTTGAAACAAAAATAAACTGCTTATCGGAAAAATCGCGCAACACAATCATCTCAATTTCTTTCATAATTTCTGTGGTAATTTTTTGCCTTTCCTGATTTTTCTTTTCCACATCAAGCGCCATCATTCTTGCGTTAATTTGATTTTTTTCCACAATCAATTTATACGAGACACTAGCGTGATCCATTCTTCCCGCCGCATTAATTCTTGGCGCAATTTGAAAAGAAATTTTTTGCGTATCCGGAAAATTATCTTCTGAAATTTCCATCTTGCCAACTTTAAACATTTCTTGCAAACCGATTCGACGAGTTTTAGACAAAACTACCAAACCATATTTAACCAAAATTCTATTTTCTCCCAAAAGCTGAACGCAATCAGCAACTGTTCCGATTGCCACTAAATCCAGCAACCATTTTAATTGATCACTTTTTTCCGGCAATATTTTTTGATATAAATTCTGCGCCAACTTAAATGCCACTCCCACGCCAGCTAAATCGGAAAAAACGAAACCGGAATTTTCCAAATGTGGATCAATCACCGCAACGGCAGCGGGAATAATTTCCGGAATATGATGATGGTCAGTAATAATCACATCCATTCCTATTTTTTTTGCCAATTCCACTTCCGCGACATTAGTAATTCCCGAATCAACCGTAATAATCAAATTAACACCGTCAGCTGACAAAAATTCAAGTGCTTTTTTGTTCATACCATAACCCTCCAATTGGCGATCCGGGATATAATAAGTCAAATTGGAAAAACCCAAATCGGACAACACTTCAAAAAGCAATGCCGTTGCCGTTACGCCATCTGCGTCATAATCTCCAAAAATCGCAATGCGTTCTTTTTTATTTTTCGCCAGTAAAATCCTTTCTACCGCCTCAGACATGCCGGAAATATGTTCTATTCCTGATATTTTTTCATAAGTGGCATCAAAAAATAATTCTAGCTCTTTTACAGCACAAACTCCTCGACTGAAAAGTAATTCCAAAACAATAAAGCCATATTTTTCCAAAGCGGCTTGATCATAATCATTATTCTTTTTTTCTCTTAACTCCCATTTTTTCAACATCAGTTTTTTATTCATCACACTTGGGACAAATTATCCTTGCTTCAAACTCTCTTCTTTCTAAGTTTGCCACCTTTAAAACTAAAACTATTTCCGAGTTGCATTTTGGACAAGCAAGGCCATCGCTCAAATTCAAGTCACTATTAAAACGAAAAGCATCCAGTTCATTTTTATTGAGTTTTAAACGATATTCCAAAGAATTAAATAGCGCATTTACCCGAGAAACAACCTCTCTGGGACTAATCATTCCCACTACAAAAAAATTTTTTATACCCATTTTAATCGCTTTCTCCCGATCCTCTTCGCGCCCCATATGCGAAGACATCACAATGGGAATTTCTCTGGTAGCCACATTCTTTCTTAAATTTTCTATCAATCCGAAACCATCCATTCTTGGCATAATAATACCGGTAAAAATAACATCGGGAATATTTTTTGTTGCCATATCGATCCCTTCAATACCATCAATAGCTTCGATAACCTCATAGTTTTCATTTTTAAAAACATCCACATATAGACTCCTAATCTCCTCATCATCATCGACAATTAAAATCTTACGCCTTTTATTCTCCATTGTTTTTTTATTAAATAATTATTTTTACATCTATCGCTACAGGTTTCTTTCCGTTATTGTAAATTAAAAGAGGATTAATATCAAATTCAAAAACTCCATTCGCCTCATTTGAAAACTCACCCAAAGCTAAAATAATTCGCACAATATCATCCAATCCATAGGATTTTTGCCCTCTCGTTCCATTGAATAGAAATCCCAATTTCCCCGCTTGCAAAACAGCCTTGATTTCTTCAACTGAAAAAGGCGGGATGAATATTTCGGCAACCTTAAATACTTCCGCATAAATTCCTCCTAAACCGCAAAGGATCGTTGCGCCAAAAGAGGCGTCCTTTTTAATTCCCAAAATCAATTCCACATCGCGTTCAAGCATTGTTTGAATAATTAATTTTGCACCGGGAAAATTAGTTCTCATTTTATTGAAAGCCACTTCTAATTCCATTTGATTTCGAATATTTAAAATCAATCCTTGCTTATCGGTTTTATGCAAAATAGCATCGCTGTCAACCTTAATTACAACGGGAAAAATATCAATAATCGGCAAGCTACTCACAGCGTCTATTTCCAATGTTTTCACAGTTTCGATTCCATACAAACTCATAATTTTTTGACTCTCGGAAAAATAGAGCGCTTTTCGCTTTTCTTCTTTGGCTTTTTCAACAATCAAACTGATTGTTTTTTGTCTTTGAAAGTTCACTGTTTGGGTTATATCCTCCAAAGCATTTTTTTTAAATATGCTCCATGCATAATAATCATCAAGCATCTTAACGGCTTTTTCCGGAAAAGTGAAGTTAAATACCCCATTGCGTTGCAATTCCCTCGCGCCTTCTTCGATTTTTTCCCCTCCGATAAATACCGTTATGATTGTTTTTTTACTTTTATGCTTGAAATCGGCAATCACTTTTGCAACTTTCTCTACTGGCGTTTGATCTTGAGGAGTTAAAACGCAAATAACCGAGCCAATTTCCAAATCATCTTCAATCACGTTCAACACATCCCTGTAGCGATCTTCTTTTGCATCACCCAGAAGATCTATCGGATTTTCAACAGAAGATTCTTCCGGTAAAATTTTACGCAATTGCGTTTTTGTTTCATCGTTTAAATCAGCCAATGCCATTTTCTTATCCAAAAAAGCATCTGCAGTAAGCACTCCTGGGCCACCGGCATTGGTAACAATAACAACCTTTTCATTTTGGGGAAAATTATTTTGAGAAATAAAAGAAATCAAATTAAAAAAATCCTCCAAATTGCGTGCGCGCAAAATACCGCTCTTTCTGAAAGCCGCGTCCATAATCATATCGCTGCCGGCAATTGCTCCCGTATGCGATGCAATCGCTTTTTGTGATCGTTTGGTTTTTCCGGCCTTCAAAACAACAATCGGTTTCATCCGGGAAACCCGATCAGCTATTTGCAAAAAATTTTCTCCATTTTTTATTCCTTCCAAATACATCCCCACAACTTTTGTATTGGAATCATTTTCTAAATATTCCAACATTTCCGTTTCTGCAATTTGCATTTTATTTCCAATTGAAATAATATTGGAAAAACCTAGAGATCTTTGTTTGGCCAAATCAACCAAAGCCACTGCCAAAGCGCCAGATTGACTGATAAAAGAAATATTGCCGAAGTCTGGCATATTTGACGCAAAAGAAGCATTTAATTTTATTTCCGGAGCGATAAAGCCCAAACAATTCGGTCCCAAAATATGCAAGGAATTTTCTTTTGCCAAATCTAAAAGCGCTTGTTCGCGCACCTTGCCTTCTTCATTTACTTCCGAAAAACCGGCTGAAATAATTGCGTAATTTTTAATTTTTTTTGCATTGGCTTGTATTTCCGAAATAACAAATTTTGCCGGAATAGCAACGATTGCCAAATCAACTTCATCAGCTATGTCCGACAAATTTCGATAGCATAGCTGATCAAAAATTCGATCATATTTCGGATTTACTAGATATATTTTTCCCGCATATCCTAATTGCAAAATATTTTTAGCAATCACATTACCAACCTTTCCATCCTCAGGAGATGCGCCAACAATCGCAATTGATTGTGGATTAAATAATTTCTTTAAACTCATAATTATTTAGTTTTAAAATTTTTATTTCATTTCTGCTTTAATTTTATACTAAAAAAGCCAAAGAAGCAAAAAAAACGAGCACATAGCCCGTTTTTTGTAGAAATACAAAGCAAAACAAATAAACTTTTATCGCTTAGCCCACTGAGGAGCGCGACGAGCTTTTTTAAGACCGGCTTTTTTTCTTTCAACAATTCTAGAATCGCGTGTCAAGAAACCGCAATCTCGCAAAGTTTTTCTTAGACCTTCATCAAATCCAATCAATGCGCGTGAGATTCCCAATCTGATTGCTTCAGCTTGCGCATTAATTCCCCCACCTGAAACTTTTACTGTCACATTAAACTTATCATTCTGACCAGTCAAAACAAGGGGCGCTTTAACTACTTCAAAAAAACGCTCAATAGAAAAAAAATCGCTACTTTTTTTATCATTAATCGACATCTCAGCCGGTTTTTTTGTTGGATAAATTCGCACTTGAGCAACCGCCGTTTTTCTCTTTCCGACCGCATAAAAATATTTTTCTTTTTTTTCTTCTTTATCTACGATCATCTCATTTTCACTTGTTACTTGTTTTTTTTCCATATTAAACTTTAGTTACTTGTTCCATTTATTACATGCTTATGCTCACTATCGATATAGATAAGCAATCTTTTCATCATTTTATCGCGTAATTTGTTTTTACAGAGCATTCCGTAAACAGCATCCCTAATCACCTTGCGCGAATCTTTTTCCATTTGTTCTTTTAATTTTGTTGCCGAGATTCCTCCCGGATAACCGGAAAAACGATAATAGACTTTCTTATTCCCCTTTCCATTAGCGATGGAAATATTATCAGAATTTATTACCACCACAAAATCTCCTCCGTCAACATTCGGAGTAAAATCGACTTTATTTTTTCCTCGCAAAATTCTAGCAATTTCCGTTGCCATTCTTCCTGGAGTTTTGTCTGTCGCATCAAAAAGATGATATTTTCTAACAATCATATAATTTATTTAATCTACAAATTCAATAACAGCCAATCGCGCACTATCACTTTTACGCGCGGCTAATTTAATTATTCTGGTATATCCACTATTTCTCTTGGAAAATCTATCGGAAAAATCACTCATTAATTTTTGAGTAGCCATTCCGGGAATGTATTTCCTAAGATCGCGAATGGTATTCATTTTAGATGGAGCTTTTTTACCCTTCTTGGCTTTATTTACAAGCCTATCAATTCTATTTTTCAATTCCTTAGCCTTGGCTTCCGTTGTTTCAATTTTTTCTTGCATAATCAAACTACCAAGCATTGTTCTAAATAATGCCTTACGTTGATCAGCCTCTCTGCCAAATTCTCTAACTTTATTTTGATGACGCATACTCTTTTAAATTAATTCTCTTTTTTTAGATTTATTCCAAAATCTCCAATAGCCTTCTTAATTTCTTTAATTCCTTTTTCACCCATACCATCAAGTTCGTTAATTTGGACTTCCGTTAAATTCATAATATCTTCAACACTTGTCACATTATTTTTCTCTAAAACATTCAGTGTCCTAGTGGAAAGCCCTTTCAAATCAACAACCGCTGTTTTAGCAGCATCATTATTTTCAATTTCACCATTATTTTTATCATTATTGTCTTTTTCCACTTCCATAGTCACAAGCCCATCATCCGCAAGGCTATTTTCTTCCATTTGGGAAATTTGTTCAACCTCGGAAAGCACGGAAAATTGATTGATTAAAATTTCCACCGCCTTATCGAAAGCTTCCTTGGGAGAAACTGATCCGTCCGTTACGATTTCAAGCTTTATTCTCTCAAAATCAGTGCGCTTTCCTACTCGCATGTTTTCAACAACATAATTAACACGACGAATCGGAGTAAAAATCGCATCCAGCGCAATTACGCCCACCTCTTTTTTTTCTCTTATTTGCTGCTCTATTGGAACATAACCTATTCCATTTTCCACTTCCATTTCAATTTCAAGTTCTCCTTTGGCATTCGTAATAGTCGCAATGTGCGCATCTTTAGAGACGACCTCAATATCAGATGAACACTTAATCATTCCTGCGGTAATTGTTTTTTCCCCTTTAGCACTCAAGGTTACTTCAATCGGACCATCTTTAAAAGTTTTAAATCTTACTTGTTTCAAATTTAAAATTATCTGAATCACATCTTCCAGAACACCGGGGATAGTTGAAAACTCATGTTTGACACCTTTAATTTTCACGGAAGTGATCGCCGAACCCGGCATAGACGACAAAAGCACCCGTCTTAATGCATTGCCAAGCGTCGTTCCATAACCGGGATAACAAGCTTCGATTTGAAACTTACCGTTTTTTCCATCATCAGAAATATATTTGGGTTTTTGAGGAAGTGTTATTGATTGCATTTGTTTAATTTATAATTTAATTAAAATTATCGCGAATAATATTCCACCACCACCTGCGCATCGACATTGATTCCGATATCCTCTTTAAGCGGTAAACTAATGACTGTTCCTTGCATCTTTTGAACATCAAAAGTAATCCAAGCGGGAAAATCTTTTTTATTTTTAAGCCCGAGTTCGATATTTTTAAAATAACCTGATTCTTTTTTGCTATCCCGTATTCCAATCACTTGCCCAATCTTAACCTCGCAAGAAGGAATGTTCATTTTTTTTCCATCGACACTAATTAATCCATGATTAACAAGTTGGCGGGCTTGCGCACGAGATGAAGCAAAACCCATTCGATAAACCACATTATCTAAACGCATTTCTAATCGCAACAAAAGCAAATCTCCCGTAACTCCTTTTTTATGTTTAACATCATCAAAATGTTTTCTGAATTGACGCTCCATTATTCCATAAATACGTTTTATTTTCTGCTTTGCGCTCAATTGAATTCCATATTCACTACGATTTCCGCGAGACATTTTCTTTCCATGAACTCCGGGAACATAAGCTCGCTTAATCATTGCGCACTTAGGTCCATTGCAACGATCACCCTTAAGAAAAAGTTTTTCCATTGCTCTTCGACATTTTCGACATTTTGCTTCTGTATCCCTAGCCATATTCTCTTTCAAATAAATAAATTAATAAAAACTAAACACGCCTTGGTTTCTTTGCTCGACAACCATTATGCGGAATCGGGGTTGTATCTTTAATCATCGTTATTTCAAAACCGTTATTTGCTAATGCTCGAATGGAAGCTTCTCGCCCCGATCCGACACCACAAACAAAAACTTCCAATTCCTGAACTCCATATTTTTTTACTTTTTCAGAAACATTGGCAACTACTTGCGTTGCGGCATAGGGAGTCGCTTTTTTTGCCCCCTTAAATCCCAACAATCCGGAAGACGACCAACCAAGCACTGCGCCAGTTTGGTCTGAGATATTAATGATTGTGTTATTATAGGAACATTTTATTGTTGCCCTGCCTTTAGCAATTTGTCTTTTAGCTTTTTTGAACTTCTTTTTCTCCAAAGCAACAGTTTCGGCATCAACCGTTTTTTTATCATCCAAATCCTGCTTATTATTTTGTGTAATGTTATTCGTCATAATATGCTTATACGATTAATTTTAAGTTTTTTCAGTCTTAACCCTTCCTGATCCCATTGTTCTGCGCACATTTCCTCTTACGGTGCGATTATTCGTTTTTGTTCTTTGACCACGAACAGGAAGACCTTTTTGATGCCTCGTCCCTCGATAACAACCAATTTCTTTTAGTCTTTTTATATTATCCCGCACTTCCAATTTTAAATCACCCTCGACTTTAATTTTTTTCTCCACAAAACTGCGAATATCATTTTGTTCTTTTTCTGTCAAATCTTTAACTCTCTTATTCTTATCTATATTTAATTCACTTAAAATATCATTGGCAACATTCTTTCCCACTCCATAGATATAGGTGAGAGAAATTTCCACTCTTTTATTGTCAGGAATATTTACTCCGGCGATTCTTAACATATTTTTTAATTTAAATTAACCTTGTCTCTGCTTATGCTTTGGATTGGAACAAATCACAAAAAGCACACCTTTGCGTTTTACAGTCTTGCATTTATCACAAATTTTTTTAACTGATGCTCTCACTTTCATAATTTTTTTATTTAAGCCGCTGAACCACTCTCCCCTTAGTTAGGTCATAGGGACTCATTTCGATTAAAACCCTATCCCCTGGAATTATGCGAATATAATTAACACGCATTTTTCCCGAAATATATGCCAAAATTTCATGTCCGCTCGCCAATTTAACTCTGAAAGTTGCGCTTGGCAAAAGCTCAGTAACCACACCTTCTAATTTAACGATCTCCTTGTCTTGTCCCATAAATTATTTTTATGCAAAATCTTTCGAAACAAAAAAAACAGACGGATACCCAAGCGATACCCTCAAAAACAAAGTTTCTAACGATCCGCTTAGAGCAGAAAACAATCCAAATTCGTGCGTTTAATCATTCCCTCTATTTGAATTCGATATTTAATTTTACAATGTCTTTAACCATACTAACTAATTTTCTTTTTCTTGTCAATAGTTAATCCAATATCAACATTTAAAACTTATTGTATTAATCAATCAATTATTTTTTTTTGATCCAATTGGTAATAAATAATCCACCGATAACAAAAGATAATCCTGCAATTTGAATACTCCATTCTAAAGCTATCTTCCAGCTATTAGCATGGCTGAAAGCAAAAATAGTATAGAAAATTCCAGTCAAAATGAAGATAATCCCACCGACTATCTCACGCTTCCAAGAAATTATTAAAACCACCAAAAAAATCAAAGCTGGAATATTATGCATAAATAGACTGCCAAGTATTTGCCAAAATCCCAACTTTTCATTAAAAACATCCAGTGAAAATAACGACAAAAAGACAATAAACATTATTGATAATATTCTAGGTATCCAAAATATAAGTTTATTGAGTTTCTTTGCCATAATTAAATTATATCGTAAATACAAAAACACCATCCGCAACCAAAATATTTCCTGTTTTCATGCTACAAGTTATAGTTATTTCATTTTTACCAAAAATCAGTTTATATCCAATGCCTTGAAAGCAATTAATTGATTAATTTAAAGATTCCAATGTGCAATCTTTCAATATTATAATAACTCAGATAGAGCGGAATGTCTAATTCTTGTATGTATCCACCCTGCCTTGCACTCCTAAGGTAAATTAAAATTATTAGTTTGTAATGGCAGTATGAATTGTATCGGAGAAAGTTTGTTTTTGAAAGCATAGTGCACCCTCTTAGTATTATGCCAGATTAAATATTCCGGCATTTTGTTATTAAAAATATCAGGATTGAGCAGATCGGATTTATGAAAATCAATAAATTCATAATGATTATATACCGTTAAAATACCTTTAATACCTGTATATTTGCAATGTATTTTGTGAAAAAACGTCATTTTCTATGACCTCATAGAGTGCAATATGTTAGTGAACTTATGCAAACATCGCACAAAACATTGACAAATGAATGATTTTTTGCTATTATAATAACAGCTTTTTAACAATCAATAAAAAAAAAATGGGGGTGACATTATGTTGAAAAAAAATACAAACTTTCGTTTTTTGTTTTTTTTATTCATTATTGTTGTTACTATTTTACTTTCTAACAAACCCCATTGCCATGGAGAGGAGTATTCCGCTACATGGGATAATGTTAATTTTAAAATTTTTAACCTTAACATACTCGGCAATCATGTTGAGGCCGTTTTTTCTGTTTCCTTTGGAAGTAAAGGAGAGGTATTATTTTCATTGGAACAAGTAAATGCCCCTTCAGAAACAAAAGAGTCCTCTTACAGCAATGACAACATAATCACAACACCAAATGCAAATTTGGGAACAGAAAAGACCTACAATTTAAAATTGCAATACAAACCAGAAATGAGCACGACCGCAGTAGTGTTTATATTAAGTGACTGGTTTATCAACGATCAATCCGTTTTCGGCGTTGCGTTTAACGCTATGGATGGATTCGGAGATTGGAAAGAAAGCTTGCAGGAAACAAGCAGTTTTTCCAAAATCGCAATGATAGCGAGCAGCGGAACTGATCCCGCAGAAATCGCCATCGCCGATTCTGAGAAAATAAACCAAGCGGTAACGCTGAAAATGAAACCACTGGTAGTATTAGTCAACATTTTTTTTGATGAAAATTGTTCTTTATATAAAGATTGCGAAGAACGTTTTCAGACATACTTAAAAAATATAAAAAATAAAAATGTCATATGGGGAGTATACCTCATTGACGAATATGATTGGATTGCGATCCAGCATGGATACAGCCCAAAAAAAATGAGGACAATGATAAACAATGCAATCACAATCATTAAAAATTCACTCCCTACCACCATTACTCTTGGAGTCGCAGCGACTGTGGCTGACGACTTAAAAAAAGAGACGGTATTGGGGTTTCCGATTTCAACTGATTGGTATAGCGAATATGGCTTTCCCAATTTCGATCTAATCGGGTTTGATTTATACTGGACTCAATTTTCCCTATATGGTTGCACAGATAATTCCATAAATGCTTTTTTCAAAACATGGGAAAAGTATGCGGAAAATTTGAGAAATTTTTTACTTCCGGGACAAAAAATAGTATTAATTCCTGGAACCTACGAAACTGCAGATTATCCTATTTCAATCGAGGAACATCTGCAAATGTTCAATTTCTATAAAAACGAAAGCAAGGATCCCAGAGTGGGGGCTACGATATGTTTTTTATGGCCATCCATAGATGGGATGATTGGTCTTCATGATCTCTCCAATGAAAAAAAAGAGATCTGGAAAAATTTTTAGAAAAATGGGCTATTTGTCAAATTTGACAGATAGCCCATTTCTATTGAGTGGTTTTTTACACTATAGCAAATTTTTGTCATTATTCGATCACCTTCCGCACCAAATTTCCACTTTCCAATTTTTTATCAAATTCAAAATAATATTTTTTATCATGTCCGCCATCTGCCACTGTTATTTCCTTTTTATTATAATCCAAAATTTTTTTAATTTTTAATCTGACATTTTCTTGCGGTGTAATCGCCTCCAGCTCATCTTTAATTGAAATATGATTATGCACTCGCAAAATATTTAATTTTCCACTCGCACCTCTCACCTCTCCAACAAATTGAAATTTGACCGAATTATTAACATTGTGAAAATTATGCGCCGGTTCATTTCCCAAAAGAAATCCGGTTGAGTATCCCCGATGCGCCAGATTATTCAATTCTGCTTTTTGTCCCTCGATAATTGTTTGGATTTCTTTTTTTGTTTTTTTACTTTCCAAAGCGTCAAGCACTTTTCGATAGGCGCGCGTTACAATTGCCAAATAATAAGCGCTTTTGGCGCGTCCTTCTATTTTAAACGAGGTAACGCCTGCTTCTTTGAGTCCTGAAAGATGCTCGATTAAATTCATATCATAACTATTAAAAAAATGCGTTCCGTGTCGATCTTCTTCAATATTCATTCTAAATCTTTTTTGTTCATCCACCACGCTCATTTCTTTTATTTCCCGATACGCCCACCGGCACGGCTGCGAACAATCTCCCAGATTAGCACTGCGATCCGTCATCCATTTGGAAAGAATACACCGACCAGAATAGCTCATACACATTGCACCATGGACAAAATATTCCAGTTCAATACTTTTGATTTGCTTTTTGATCTTTTTAATTTCTGGAAGTATTACCTCGCGTGCAAGGATTATTCTTTTCACACCCTGCGCACGCCAAAAATCCACCGCCGCAAAATTTGTCGCATTGGCTTGAGTGGAAAGATGAATCTCGCACTCGGGCCAATTCTTTTGAATCAAAAGGATTATTCCGGGATCACTGGCGATAATCGCATCAACTTTTAATTTTTTGAGATATTGAATATGTTGTTTAATTTTTGCCAGATGTTTATTGTGCGCATAAATATTAAGCGTTACATAAATTTTCTTTCTGCGCTTATGGACATAATCCACCGCTTCTTTCAAATCTTTTTTGGAAAAACGATTGATACGGACACGAAGCGAAAAATCCGGCACACCACAATAAACAGCGTCCGCTCCATAAAAAATCGCGATTTTGAGTTTTTCCAAATCTCCGGCTGGAGCCAAAAGTTCGATTTTTTGCATAACTATAATCTAGGTTAATTTACAAAAAAGGGCAAGGCTTCTTTACAACTACACTTTAATTTGCTACAAATAACTATTATCATTTTTGATAATTTTTTGTAATTTAACAACAAAAAAAGGAAGGTGTGTTATGCAAGGAAAAATTGCGGGCTTCATTAGTGGTTTTTTTTCTACCAGAACTCCGGATAAGTCGCTGCTAGTTGCTTTTTATAACTGCAGAAAAAGATTGGAAAAGGCCAATCGGAGAATTTTTTTTCTGGAATACCAACTTCGCCAATCTAGTATCGCTTTTGAAAATCTAAAAAAGGCACAAAATAAAAGCGACGCTGTAATTGCAGCGGAAGAAAAGAAAAATACTTCCGCCAAAAGAACGCGTTTGTTGTCATTGGCGCGCAAACACCATCTGCCAGAAACCGCTTCCGGTTTTGGCGGAAAAAAAATAATTTTTTCCAATGATTTTTTGGAAAAATTATTTCAAGGCGGAATGTGCGAAAAATTGATTGAACGATTAATCGTATCGATCAATGATTTTTGCCAATACGGTCAGCTGGCAAGCAACGCATTTAATCCCCGACCACTCAACGGAAAAATCCGTTCCGTTCCAGTTGGCGCAACCATCATAAGCATCACCAATAAATACCGTTTAATTTTCCGCGTAGAGGAAAAAAATGGTATTGTTGTTTTTTATAAATTAAAACGTCGCAAGAGCAATACTTATCGATAAGTATTGCTCTTGCGACGAAAACAGGCAATCAGCTAAAAAGCTGTTTGCCTGTTTTTTATCTTAAATCTCTTTTTGTAACTCTCTCATCAAGCTCAGATAAAAATTTAAATTATGCAAAGTTGCCAAGCGCAATGCCAAGGGTTCTTTAACGGAAAAAAGATGCCTGAGATATGCTCGTGAATAATTTTTACACAAATCACAACCACAATTAGCATCTACCGGTGAAAAATCCGCTCTATATTTTTGATTATTGATAT
>JAJYBE010000056.1 GCA_021779205.1 bacterium | reverse complement strand
CAATAAAGATAATAAACGGAGGGATGGAAAAGAAAAACCAAAAGAAGGTCAAAATCTCCACTCGATTTATTGGAATGCGGTTTTTGGAAAATTTAAAAATAAGCCTAAATTAAATGGTGAGGCGGAGATTTTTTATCGTTCTGCTGTAAAAGATTTAGAAAAGAAGAAAGACAAATCTGGCAAGGAAGTTATTGCTCACAAAAGGTTTGGGCAAGAGAAATTCATTTTTCATTGTCCGTTGACTCTAAATTTTTGCTTGAAATCATCAAAATTAAACGACGAAATAAATAAAACAATAATCAGGAATAGCGATAACGTTTGTTTTATAGGAATCGATCGTGGAGAAAAACATTTGGCATATTATTCCTTAATAAACGTCAAGGGTGATATTTTAGAACAAGGAAGTTTCAATGAAATCAATAAACAAAATTATGCAATGAAATTGGAAGAAAGAGCTGGAAATCGCGATGAAGCGCGCAAAAACTGGAAAACTATCGGAACTATAAAAGAATTAAAGGACGGATATATTTCTCAAGTTGTTCGCAAAATTGTTGATTTGGCGATTTATAAAGATGTTGACAAAAAGATTTTGCGAGAAGCGCCAGTTTATATTATTCTTGAAAATTTGAATATTGGTTTTAAGCGCGGTCGTCAAAAGATTGAAAAATCCGTTTATCAGAAATTGGAATTGGCGCTTGCTAAAAAATTAAATTTCGTGGTGGATAAAAAAGCCAAAGACGGCGATGTCATGTCGGTCGAGAAAGCTTTGCAACTCACTCCGCCGGTTCAAAACTTCCAAGATATAGGTAATCAATGCGGAATTATGCTTTATGTGCGAGCAAACTATACTTCACAAACAGATCCTGTGACTGGCTGGAGGAAGACGATTTATTTAAGTAAAACAATGAATGAAGATTTAAAAGCAGAAATTTTCAATAAGTTTAATGAAATTGGTTTTGACGGCAAGGATTACTATTTCGTGTACGAGGTAAAATATGAAAAAGAAAAAGGGAATATTAAAAAGGGTAGGTCCTGGATATTGTGGAGCGGGAAAAATGGCAAAAGCTTAGATAGGTTTCGAGGCAAAAAAAATATGGCTGGCATTTGGGAGGTTGAAAAGCAAGATATTGTTAAATTACTTGATGAAGTTTTTGGTGAGCAAAAAGAAAAAACGCAAAAGTTAAAAGACAAAATTACAAATGAAAATGCTAGGACTCTCAAATTTGCGATTGATTTGATTCAACAAATTCGCAACACTGGAATTGATAAAAAAGATATTGATTTCATTCTGTCCCCGGTGAGGGATAAAAATGGAAAACATTTTGATAGTCGGGAAAATGAAAAGATTCCAAATGGCGATGCCAATGGCGCTTATAATATTGCTCGCAAAGGCTTAATGACTTTTGAGAAAATTAAAAATGGAGAAAAGGAATTATATATATATGATGCGGATTGGGATGAGTGGCTCGCAAACCAAAATAAATAGAAAGAAATTCTTCCAGTTTTTTCTTCTCGAAAAGTAATGGAGAAGTTAAGAGATAAAAGGGGCTTTCATGTTTGAATCTGCCCAATAAATTAACATTCTTGACAAAAACAGCGTAGGGTATAAACTATGCTGTTTTTAGTTTAAATGAATATTTATGGAAAGCTACATTCCAATTTCAAAGCTCAATGATTTCATTTTTTGCCCGATGTCGCTCTATTTTCATTCTTTTTATGAAAATTATGATCAAAAATTGTATCACGAAAAATCACAAGTTGAGGGAAAAATAAAACATGAAAACATCGAAGAAGGGAGATATTCAACTGCCAAGCGATTTATTCAGGCTTTGCCTATTTATTCGCAAAAATATAATTTAATGGGAAAAATTGATATTTATGACAAAGAGGAAAAATTCTTAATTGAACGAAAAAATAAAGTTAAAAAAATTTATGATGGATATCGTTTCCAGCTTTGGGCGCAAATGTTTTGTCTGGAAGAAATGGGGCTTGAAATAAAAAAATTATTCATTCATTCTTTATCTGATAATAAGCGATATGAAATTGAAAAACCAACTGGACAAAATGAATTTTGGCTTGCTCAAAATATTGAAAAGATGAAAAATTTTGATTTACTAAATTTTAATCGCGATGCCAATCTTAATAAATGCGCGCGGTGCATTTATCGGGAACTTTGCAATCAATAATTATATGATGTCTCTGCCTGATTTTCAAGAAAAACAAATATTGTTTATTGAGGCGCGCTATGGCGTAGAAAATGCCTTGCAATTTCAAAATGACAATATTTTATATAGGAAAGATGGACAAAACACAAACAGGTTGTCCTGCTTTAAGGTTTTTGCCATTTTTATTATTGGTAATTTTACAATGACTAGTTCATTGGTCAAAAAGTGCAAGCAATATGGAATTTCGCTTTTTCTTTTAAGTGATAATTTTCTTACTTATGCGGAAATTTCTTCCGGACTGGAAAGCAATTTTATTTTGCGCGATAAACAATATAAATTTGATAAGGAATTTGAGATTGCTAAAATCTTAGTATTAAATAAAATTTCCAATCAAATCCATTTATTAAAAGAACAAAATAAATTCATAGATGAAAATGCAAAAACAATGGAAGTAAAAAGAAAAATTGAAAATGCCAAAGATGAAAAAGAGCTTTTGGGCATCGAAGGAAATTATAGCAAGGATTTTTTCAGTGAATATTTTAAAATGATGAGCTGGATCAGAAGAATGCCACGAACAAAATTTGATATAAATAATGTTCTTTTGGATATTGGATATACTTTTTTATTTAATTTTATGGATTCGCTTTTGCGTCTTTATGGCTTTGATGTGTATAAGGGCTTTTACCATAAATTATTTTTCCAAAGGAAATCATTGGCGTGTGATGTGATGGAACCGTTTCGCTGTCTTATTGATCGGCAGCTTCTCAAAGCGCACAATCTTGGGCAAATTAATAAGCGGGATTTTAAATATGAAAATGGAAAGTATGCCCTAGATTTTGACTCTCAAAGAAAGTATGTAAAATTTTTTTTAGAAGCGCTTATGAAAAACAAAGAGGCTATGTTTAATTATACGCGAGATTTTTATCGCTTTTTCGTAGTGGAGGGAAGAGAGTTTCCAGTTTTTATATTTAAAAAATAATTTATGTTTATAGTTTCTTATGACATTGAAAATGACAAAACAAGAACGAGATTTTCTAAATTTCTTAAACAATATGGCAGGCGTTTGCAATATAGCGTTTTTGAAATAAAAAACAGTCAAAGAATTTTGGAAAATATTAAATCAGAAATAAAATGTCGTTACAAAAAAGCCTTTACAAATAATGATAGTGTGATAATATATGGAATATGCGAGGGATGTGAGAAAAAAATTATTCGCTATGGGCATCCAGTGCAGGAGGAACAGTCAGTTGTTTTTTTCGGTTAAGTAAGAACATTAAAAAATCAAGTAAAGGTAAAAATCTTTATGCGGGTATTAAATTAGACATTATATCTTATTATGCAAAACCTCAGTCTTTATAAAACTGAAAAAGCTTATCTGAGCCAAAAAGTCGTAGCTAGCCCTTGGGCGTTATTTGTATCTTTTTGGCTTAGATTAAACATTTCGAGAGTCTAATACCAATATAAGATTTCTACTTTTGTAGATGGAAGAGGTGGAAAGATATCGGATGTGAGTCTAATACCAATATAAGATTTCTACTTTTGTAGATGTAGAAAATTGTCAAATAGGGAAAAGGGTCTAATACCAATATAAGATTTCTACTTTTGTAGATGTTGGGAAAGATTTTGGAAACGAAATAGTCTAATACCAATATAAGATTTCTACTTTTGTAGATACGGACTTCGCTTCGGGAATGGGTTCCGTCTAATACCAATATAAGATTTCTACTTTTGTAGATCGCGCGAAGGAGACTGGACATTATATGGTCTAATACCAATATAAGATTTCTACTTTTGTAGATTTCTGCATTTTCTCGATTTCGGCTTCCGTCTAATACCAATATAAGATTTCTACTTTTGTAGATGGTGAGCTAACGAACATCAAAAAAGATGTCTTCTAATACCAATATAAGATTTCTACTTCATCGTCTTTGAACCATGATTTACTTGATTTTAATGATGATTAAAATGTAAGGCTGATGGAAAAAAATCAAGGTTCGGAAAATCAGATGTGTTATAATTATTGTATGCAACATGAAGAATTAACCAGAAAAATTATTGGTTGTGCAATGAAAGTCCATTCAGCATTGGGCAATGGTTTTCAAGAAGTCATCTATCAAAGAGCGCTGGCAATTGAGCTGGCAGATTGTGATTTGAAATTTGATCGTGAATATGAAATGGATATTTTCTATAAGGAGCAAAAAGCCTGGAATTTAAAAGAGTGCATAATAATAAAAAATCAAGCTAATCTTTTAATCCTGAAAATCAATGTTCGGACAGTTGTAAGACGTCTACTTTTGTAGACGGTTTTATTTTTTTTGTCATTTTAGGAAACTAATTTGCTAAAATTTGACAGATTCACCAAATACGCTACAATTAAATCATACTAAATTGGTATGTTTTAAATTATATGCATTTTTCCACTAAAGCTGAATATGGATTGCGCGCAATGATTGCTTTGACGCGGGCTTATCCCGACCAAAAAAGCATTGCAGAAATTTCCGAAGAGGAAAATATTTCTGCCAAATATTTGGAAACTTTAATGGGAAAGTTGCGGAAAAATAATTTAGTCAAGAGCCAAAAAGGCAAAAGTGGGGGATATGCGCTTATCAAAAATCCCAAAAGAATTTCGGCCGGAGAAATTATTGAAATTATGGAAGGACCGATTGTTTCTAAATGCTCGGGAAGCAATTGCGCGAAAGCGAAAGATTGCGCGTCCAGTTTTGTTTGGAATAAATTAGCATTTCAAATTAAAAAAACATTATTTGCTATCAAATTAAGTGAATTAATTTAATTTTAAAAATATGGATAATAAAAAAATATATTTGGATTATGCGGCAACGACACCGGTTGACGAATCGGTATTGGAAGCAATGTTGCCATATTTTAATGAAAAATTCGGCAACGCTTCATCTTTGCATTTATATGGAAGGGATGCGGCCGAAGCAGTGGCTAAGGCAAGAAAAAATGCAGCTATTTTTTTTAATGCGAACGAAGATGAAATTATTTTTACCAGTGGCGCGACAGAGTCTAATAATTTAGCGATTAAAGGCGTGCTTCGCGCATATTTTAAAAATAGAAAAAATAATGAAAAGAAACCACATATTATTACAACCGTTTTTGAACACAGTTGTGTTTTAAGGGCGTGTCAAAAATTGGAAAAAGAGGGAAGTGTTGATGTTACTTATCTTCCGGTTTATTCTGACGGAATCATTAAACTGGACGATT
>JAJYBE010000011.1 GCA_021779205.1 bacterium | reverse complement strand
GCGCCAAGAACAAATAATGGAGCAAACATAACTACCGTTGTCGTCGTAATCAGTATTGTTAGAAAAATAATTATTTTTTGATGTAAAAACATTTTTTTTATTTTAATCATTCTTATCTTCAACAATCAGCCCATCCCTAAGAACAATCGTTCTTTTTCCAAAAGCGGCTATGTCCGGTTCATGGGTAATCAAAACAATGGTTTTTCCCTCTCTGTTAAGCTCCTGAAAAAAACGCATTACATCATGAGAAGTAGCACTATCCAGATTTCCAGTCGGCTCGTCAGCCAAAATAATTTCCGGATCCATTACCAGTGCCCGAGCAACGGCCACTCGCTGGATTTGACCGCCTGAAAGCTGATTGGACATATTATTTATTTTATCTTCCAAATGAACCGTTTTCAGAACCGAAAGAACACGGCTTTTTCGTTCAGATCGAGGTATTTTTCGATCATACAACATCGGCCTTTCTATGTTCTGATAAACACTCATCCTGGGAATAAGGTTAAACGATTGAAACACAAATCCAATTTTTTCATTTCTTACTTTCGCCAGTTCGTCCTCGGTATATTTAGTGATATTTGAATCATTAAAAATATATTTTCCCTCTGTCGCCGTGTCCAATGTTCCGATAATATTCATAAGCGTTGATTTTCCGGATCCCGAAGGTCCCATAATAGAAACAAAATCTCCCTCACAGACATCAAAAGAAATGCCTTTTAAGGCTTGGTATGAGGTATCACCCATAAGATATGTTTTTTTAATATCCCTAAGAGAAATAATTGGATTTTTTTGAGCCATAAATGCAGTTTGTTTTAAATTTGTAAACTATTTAGCAGCGGATGTTGTAGTCGCATCCGAAAGCGAAATCACCGTTCCTTCTTCTAAACCACTTGCAATTTCTACTTGCGACCCACTTTTAAGACCGGTTTTAACTGAAACGTATTCGTAAGCTTGTTTTCCTTTCGAATCAGTTTTGAGCACCTGCACTCCTTTCGCATTTTGATATGGTTTCAGAGCTTTGCTTGGAACAACTATCACATTTTCCTTGGAGTTTGTTTCCACAGTAACATTAGCCGTCATCCTAGGCAGCATTCTTTCATCTTGATCGGTAACGGAAAGATAGGCATTATAAGTAATTACACCGGATTTTTCCACTCCAAAATCATCTATTTTCTCAACTGTTCCTGTATATTCTTTGCCTGAAATGGCATCAAATTTAATCGTGGCTTTTTGTCCCAGAGCAATTTTAGATCTTTCCATTTCGTTAATGCCAATTTTAACCGAATATCCGGAAAGATCTCCGATAACCAAAACAGGGGAAGCAATCGTGGTGGATGTTACGGTAATGTCGGAAAAATAAACAACATCACCAACTCTCACAGATAAATTACTGACTGTCCCGGCAACCTGCGCTTTTATAGTAGCATTCTGCGTGGCATCATAGGAAAGTTTAGCTGCCTTCACGCTGGCTTGGCTAGCGCTAATTGCGGTTTGGGCATCGTCATATTTTTTTTGCGAAGCGTTAAGCGCACTTTCCTTTGCAGCGACATCCTGTCTCAAGGATTTCTTTTTCGAAGATGTATAATCCTTATTGGTCGAAGGATTTTCATTGTGATTTTTTTGATATGTGAGATCCCCTTTGGCATCTGTTAGGGTTTTTTTGTCGCTCAGGAGCTGAGCATAGGCACTTTCCTTGTCCTGCTGAGATTTTTCCAAATTATTGAGAGCAGTTAAATAACTCGCGTAAGCAGTTGCTTCTTCCTGGTCGGTACTGGTTGATTTTACCTTAAACAGTTTTTGCCCAACTTGAACTAAATCTCCGTTTTTCACATAAAGTTCCTCAACCACTCCGTTTGAAGTGGAATAAACATCCACCTGAGCCGCTTGAACATTTCCGGTTTCCATAATGGTTTCGGTAATATTTCCTCTTCCGACGGTATACGTTTCAATCGTATTGGCTTTTTTCCTAAAAAATAAAAACCAGACCGAAAAAATGATAGCAGCTAAGATTAGCACTAAAATGATCTTTTTTTTGGAAGATGTCATTTTCTTAAATAGTTTTTTCATAGTTTTGTATTTTGAAGCTCATTATTTTTCTTGATTCTTTCCGCTACATTTTTGTGGATTTCTATCATCTTCATTACTTCTTCGACAGACATAAATTTGGTAATATTTTTAACCACCTCAAGGTGTCTTTTTTTCATTTTCTCAAGAAATTTGTTTCCTTTTTCCGTCAAATTAACCACCAACAAACGCCGATCGCCCGAATCATTTTTTCTGGTAATTAACTTTTGTTCATGTAACCTGTCAAACAACTGAGATGTCGATGAAGCAGATAAATAAAGCTGTTTGGAAAGATTACGGGCGGATGTATCGGGGTTATTTTTTATATAATCAAGGGTTTTGATTTGAAGCATAGTCATGCCCGGATCTTCAAATTTTATTTTTGCAGATTTTTCCACCATTTTCATTATTCTTTCCATCGTTTGGGCAAGCTCCATAAAAAGAAGCGGTTTTTTGATTGTCATATGGTTTAATTTATCATTTAACGAGTATTATTTCATCACATAAACAGTTTACGTCATAAAGTTTTTTCTGTCAAATACTTAAAAATTAAATTTGAAAATTTAACTATTTTTCTATTTTATGTTATTATAAAAAAAATAAAAAACTAATAAAAAAACATGGATAAAAAAATGAAAATCCTCACTCTGGCGCTTGTTTTGATTGGTATTGCAATATTCACTGCGCTGGTCTTTGTATTTGCTTTAAATAAAAATGTCAAGAAAACTGCGGATATTGTTGATTCAAAAATAAAAAATAAACCGGTTTTTTGCACACAAGAAGCCAAACGTTGCGCAGACGGATCGTTTGTTTCTCGCACCGGACCAAATTGCGAGTTTGCACCGTGCCCAAGCGAAACAACACCGCAAATCGCTGGCGGACAATGCGAATATGAAAAAATTACAGGAAATTGCAATATATTATCCATCTCTCCGGACAATATCGTTAAATTTTATTTTTCAAGAGTAGAACCGCTTCCCAATATCCCATTAGCAAAAAATTTAATCGGCAACCATTCTGATGCACTAAATATTCTCAATAATCAAAATCTTTCCATTAAAGTCGGCGATAGGTTCAGTTGCGAAGCGCAAATTGAAACTAAAGGCGCTTGCACGCCGGTGATTTTTAGATTTATAAAATAAATTAGTTTAATTTCCCCTTAAAATAATCCTCGAGTTCAGAAATTTTAATTCTTTCTTGTGCCATCGTGTCACGGTCTCTCACTGTCACCGCCTGGTCATTCAAAGTTTCAAAATCAACCGTCACGCAATAGGGCGCGCCAATTTCATCTTGGCGACGATAACGTTTGCCGATTGATTGGGTTTCGTCATACTCCGCCATAAAATTTTGCTTCAATGTGTTCCAAATTTCTTTGGCCGGACCCGTCAATTCTTCCTTTTTGGAAAGTGGCAAAATCGCCACTTTGACTGGCGCTAGGCGTTTGTCCAGTTTCAAAACGACGCGCGTCTCTTCACCAACCATTTCTTCCGTATAAGCTTGATCAAGAAACATAAAAACCAAGCGACCAAGCCCAACCGAAGTTTCCATGATATGCGGAATAAATTTTTCGTTTTTTTCTTGATCAAAATAACTCAAATCAACTCCGGAAAATTTGCTATGTTGCGAAAGATCCCAATCGCCACGCGCATGAATGCCTTCAATTTCTTTGAATCCTCCAAGCGCTTTAAAATCATATTCTATATCAAACGCTTCCGACGCATAGTGAGCCAACTTTTCATGTTTGTACCAGCGAATTTTATCTTCTGCAATGCCATATTCCAAATACCATTTCCAGCGCTCGACTTTCCAATGCCCATACCTATCCTTCATCATATCGGGATGCAAGAAATATTGCATTTCCATCTGCTCAAATTCACGCGTGCGAAAAATAAATTGACGCGCCACAATCTCGTTGCGAAAAGCTTTACCAACCTGCGCGATTCCAAACGGCAATTTCTTATGCAAAGAATCAACTGTATTTTTGTATTCCAAATAGATTCCTCCGCAAGTTTCCGGTCGCAAATAGACCACATTTTCTTCTTTCAATTCATCCGTTGGCGAACCAATGTTTGATTTTACCATCAAAGAAAAAACTTTGGCAGGAGTCAGATCGGTTGAACCGCAATTGGGACATTTTAGTTTTTTTTCATCGCGCAGTTTATCCAGATTTTTATTCAATTCTTCAATTGGAGTTTTGTCATCAATAATCACACCAAACTCTTCCAAAAGATGATCCGCGCGAAAACGTGATTTGCATTTTTTGCAATCAACTTGCGGATCATTAAAACCGCCCACATGCCCTGATGCCACCCATGTCGTCGGATGCATAAAAATCGCACTGTCCAGCCCCACCACATCATCACGAAGTTGCACCATTGCTCTCCACCAGGCGTCACGGATATTATTCTTAAGCAATATTCCGTAATGTCCATAATCATAAATCGCTTGCATACCACCGTAAATTTCCGAAGAAGGATAGACAAAGCCTCGCCTTTTGCAAAGCGATGCGATTTTTTCCATCATTTCTTGCTTGTTCTCGTTTGCCATATTATTTATCTTTATTGACTTTTATTATCGTTATTATAAGACTGATATTCAAAATAATCAAATTAGATACCACTATATTCCACTAACCTCATCCGTGCTCTCTGAAATTATGTTTTTGCTTTTAAAAATTCTTTTCGTTAGCGATTGCTTAAATCGTAAATATTCTTCTAATTCAATGGATTCGCATATGGCCAAAAAAATAATCAATCCAGCCAAACTGGAAATAAAAAGCTGAGCGAATACACCCAAAAAAGTATCCATATTAACCGCTTCGGCTATTAAATATTTATACAATTGAACACCAAATCCCGAAATTAAAGATGCTAAAGCGATTTTAATAACTGATTTTATGATTTTCTTATCTCCCAAGTCTTCAAACTCGGTGCGCAGAAAAATAAGTAAAAAAAACATTTCAAATAAACTGGAAATTGAAAAAGCCATCGCCAAACCCAAGACTTGATATCTCCCGATCAAAAGCAACACCGAAACAATGTTTGTTATTTCACTCAAAACAGCCGTATAAAAAGGCGTTCTTGTGTTGTGAATGGCATAAAAAGTTCTCGTAAGCAATGGCACTACGCTTTGCGCAAAAAGACTGATTGCAAAAAATTTTAAACATTCATATGTTGTAATGGTGTCAACCCAATCGAATTTTCCCGTTCCTAATGCCACACGAACAATTTGAGCACGAAGTAAAATTATAAAAACACTCAACGGAATAACAAAAAACATAATCTGACAAAAAGTTTCCGCAAAGGACTTTATGAAATTCTTATAATCTTCTTTGGCATAAAAAGCCGAGAGAGTGGGGAAAACGGCGATCGCAAAAGAAACGCCAAAAATTCCCAATGGCAAGCTTTGTAAATTTTGAGCAAAACTAAAAATAGCCAAACTGCCGGAAGCCAATGTAGATGCAAAAATAGTTATCACAAAAAGATTAGCTTGCACAATCGCTATCCCCATAGTTCTTGGAATCATTAATTTAAAAATATGGCGAATATCTTTATCGGAGAAATAACGAAAAAATGAAAAACTATGTTTAAAGCCCAGGAACTTAACTGCCGGATATTGCACGGACATATGCAAAAAAGCACCAAACACAACGCCCCAAGCTAAACCAATCGGACCCCAAAGAGGCACAAAAACCAACACACCAAAAATAATTCCCGCATTATACATAATCGGTGCGATAGAATAAATCAAAAACCGTTTAAAAGAAGTTAACACGCCACCGAAAATTCCACTTATACCAAGAAAAATCGGACTAAAAAACATTATTCTGGTAAATAACACGACTTTGTCCATTTTATCCACTGAAAATCCCGGCGTAATTATTTTCATTAAAAAAGGAGCCAATAAACAAAAAAACAAAGAAAAAATAATCACAAAAAAAAGCGCTAAATTAAGCACGCCATTTGCCACATCCCATGCTTCTTCATTTTTATTCTTACTTATCAATCCGGTAAAAACAGGAATAAACGCGGCACTTAAGGCTCCTAGAATTAGCATATTATAAATTAAATCCGGAACGCGAAAAGCGGCATAATAGATATCTAAAGTATCTCCCGCTCCAAAAGCCGATGCTAAAAATCTATCGCGAAAAAGACCTAAAATACGGCTGGCAAGACCGGCTACGGTAATTATGAATGCAGCAGAAATTACCGAATTTGACGGCTGCGAATTTAATAATATTTTATTATTTAAAAGTTTTTTAATCACATTATTCTTTATTGATTTTTTTCAAAAGCTAATCCAAAAAATTTATCCGTATTCAATTTATCATCCAATTTAACTGCAACTTTTCCATCTTCGTTGGAAACGGAAATATTTTGTTCGGGATATTTCCAAATAAGTTTATAAAAATTCGGATAAGCAATTGTTGAAGAAATAGCGTCACCCAAACTTCCTGATTGTTTTTGAAAAAGAACCGAGTAACTTTCCGATGGATTAGCCGTTAAATTCGTATCCAATTTGAACGGAAGCAAATAAGAATATTTGATTGTTGCCGTTTCTTGCGGACTGACATAGACCCAATTTGCGAAAACAGTCTTTCCGGAATCTTCATAAATCCTAGTTCCACTTTCGTTATCAACCGTTTGAGAATCCTCTTCCATACTCAATTGCGGATCCTTTTTGAAGCCCAAAGACTTATAATCAAGTGGCGGAGAATCAAATTCTTTTGTTTGTCCGGAGACACTGATTAGCGTAGAGCCTTTTGGAACATATACCCGCATATAATCAGCATTGACCTTATTCCACCAATCATAAGGCGTATTCCCTCCATTATGATGCCTTGTTATAGAAACAGTGTCAATAATCGAACCATCGGATTGGATTTCCGCTTTATGCGAAACGCTTTCATCAATAACCCCATCAGTTTTGTAACCATTGATATTAGTGTTAATCACTGACAGATAATCCTTTCTTGCACTTAAAATTTCTCCGGACCAACCATTAGCCGAAAGCATTTTTTCAATATCATAATTTTTTGAATAAATTAAAATGTGTTTTTCATTGAGGCTAGACAAAATAACATCCAATGTCTTTGTCAGGTCGATAATGCCCTGAGCATTAAAAATTCTATCAAGAATTTTTGGTGCCAAATCAGCCAAAATTTTTTTTGGTTGGTTTAAGCTTTTGTCATAATTAATCTCTACTTCGGTTTGAATATTTTCTAAAAAATTATCCTTGTCAATTGTTACTCCATATTCCGGCATTTCAATCGGCCCAGTGATTTCCAATAAACGTTGCATCACTGTCGGTGTCATTGTAATTACACCATCGACAGTCGGTCCACCAGTTTTCTCATAGAACCAAGCGGCTTTTTCCGCCGATGTCGGAAAATTAGGAAACCAATTACTATCATGCAAACTCCAAGCAGCACTAATTTTTTGGATTGGAACGGGCGGAATGACTTTTTCGCGCAATTGCCCATCGGGATTGAAAATCCCATCGACAAAAAAATTCTTAATATGACCATTAAAAATATCTAAAACGGCATAGGTTCCGATAAATCCTCCGGTTGCGCGCATTTCTTGATTGTTTTGAAAAAGAAATAAATATTTTCTAGGTCCGTTTCCGCCCAAAACATCTGCTAAAACTTTTTCTTCTTCCGAAAAACTAGCCATAAACTTGCTTATTTCCGGTAATTTTTGTTTAAGATCAATGAACTGCGAGCGTTCACTTTCCGGGACATCGTCTAAATTTATTTCGTTTAAATTATTTTCCAAATCAGTCATTTTTGCCGAAATCTCAACAATATTTTGATTAGAATCTTGAAAAATTTTTAGATAAGAAATGGATTCGCCGTTTTTAATCGGATTTTTAATTCCATTTAAAATATTTAGTGTTTCTGTTGACAATTCGCCGATTTTAGCGATATCTTTTCCCGCCAAAGCTAAATGCGAACCGGATGAAAGTTTTGAAAGATATGGAATGAAACGAGAAGCTTCGACAATAATTTTTCCCAGACTATTAACATCGGTTTGAATTTCACTAAAACGCGCGTAAGCATCATTAAAGCTGATTGAAGCTTGACTGAAATTGCGATTGCTAATTTCATTTTTTGCTTCCGTTAAATTGGCATAAGCCAGTTCACCGTTTTTTAAAGCCAATCCTCGCACCTTGATTCCATGATAAAAAAAAGCAATCCCAAAAACAAACAAAAAAATTCCTATTGCCATAGCGAAAAAAGGAACGGAATATTTCTTTCGATTTTCTCTTTCAAAATAGTTATAATCTTGATTTCTTTTTATTTTTTTTCTAAAAAGAAAAATTGCTGATATTTTTTCCCGAAATTGGCTGATTTTATTTTTCCAAAAAAACTTCCGATTCCCTTGCTGCTTTTTTTTAAACGCCTTTTTTTGTAATTCGACAATTTCCCGCTCTTCTTCTTTTTTTGTTTTTTCTTCTTTTTGCCGTTCCAATTCAAGTCTGCGATACTCCTTTTCTTCCTCGCGCTTTCTTTCCTGTTCCATTCGAATGTTTTCTTGTCTGATTTTTTCCGCTTTTATCGCTTCTTGCCTTTTTCGTTGTAAAATTTCTTCTCTCTGCCGCTCAAGTGTTTCTTTTTTTAATGCCAACTCTTCTTGAATTTCTCTTTCTTTGCGTTTATTTTTTTCATCTTGAATCAACTTTTGAAATCGTTTTTTTTCATCTTCGAACAATGTTGGGCGTCTAACATCATAGATTATTTTAAGGCCAGAATTATGAAAAGAAACTTTTCTTTTTTTAACTTTTATTTTCGAAGCTTCGGAAACATTATTTATTTTTTCCAAATCCAAATCTCCTTCAGAATCGACCGGTCTGACATCAAACATCTGCGGCAAAATTTTATTTTTACTTTTTTTGAAAGACATTTTTATATTTTAATCTATTTTTCATAAATTCTCAGTGTTTCTTGTGCCATTTTTCCCCAGCTATATTTTTGAATTTGTTTATAACCCCTTGCGATCAATTTTTTTCGCAATTCTTCATCACTTATTATTTTCTCAATCGCCTCAGCTATGGACTTTTCATTTTTCCCATCAAAAAAATAAGCGCTTTTCTCCAAAATTTCATGCATACAAGCATGATCGGAACAAATAACCGGAACACCTTTTGCCATAACCTCAAGTGGTGGCAACCCAAACCCTTCATATAGCGAAGGAAATACATATGCCACGGCATAGCGCTTTATCAATTCCAATTTTTCATCGGGAATATATCCGGTAAAAATAATATTTTTAATTTTTTTTTGCTCAATCATTTTTTTTAGCCTACTATAAAAATAATCTTCTTTTCCAACCATGACAAGAGCTAAATCACCTCGCTTTTCAAGCAAAGAAAAAGCCCTTGCTAATCGCTCTAAATTTTTATGCGGATACGCATTTCCAATATAAAGCAAGTATGGTTTCATTATACCATATTTTTGCAAGAATTCCTCTTGTCGATTGGCGGAAAAAAAACAATAATTTTCACACGCCTCATAAGTTACTTTAATTTTTTCCGGCATTACTTTTTTATAGTTTGCCAAAATATCTTTTTTGGTAAAATGGGAAACTGCGATAATATTTTTTGAATATTTAATCGCATATCCAATCACCAAACGATATGCTAAAAATTTAATTCGATAAAAAAAGGGGTGTAATGTGCTATTTTTAGTTGTAGGAAAATGAATTAAAATCAAATCATGGATTGTAACTAAAAATTTTCGACCATAAAGTAACGGAACATTAAAGTGTGGAAAATGCATCAAATCCAACTTATACTTTCGCAAAAGCCAAGGAAAATAAAATTGCTCAGAAAAAGAATACCAGGGATAATCAGCTAATATTTTTTTAAAATTTTTGTTTTTTGGCACATACTCCTCAAAATTTTCCCTTTTTAGAAAAATAAAATATTTATTGATAGTATCAATTTTTTCTAAATTTTCAATTAGTTTTTGCGTATAGCGTCCCAGTCCTTTGCCAGATGAACCAAAAAAACGCGCATCAATACCTATTTTCATATGCTTTAATTCTAGCATATCTCCCCCTAAGAAAACAATTTCAAAACCTCATTAGCGGTTTTTTTCCAGCTAAATTGGGCAGATCTCTCCATTCCTTTTTTTATCAACTTTTCACGAAATATTTTATCTGTCAAAATCGCTTCCATTGATCGTCCGATTTCTTCCGGCTTATCCGAATCAATTAAAACTCCCGCATCACCACATATTTCCGGCAAAGACGCATTATTAGATGTGATCACCGGCACCCCGCATCGCATAGCCTCCAATGGAGGAAAACCGAATCCTTCAAAAAAAGACGGGTAAACAAACAGCGAGGCTAAATTATAGACAAAAACTTTATCAGCATCCTCGATAAAACCCGATAAAATAATATTGTCCTTAAAATTCGATTTATTGATTTCTTGAAAAATAGATTCGTCCAGCCAACCACTTGAACCGGCAACTACTAATTTATATTTTGCCAATTCGAGATTTTTTGTTCCTCTCGCCGATGTTTGCAAAAAATCATAGGCGCGAATAATCCCACTAATATTTTTTCTTGGCTCAATTGTGCCGAGATATAAAATAAACTTAAAAGGCAATCCGTATTTTTCTTTAATTTCAATCAGTTTTTTTGCATTGCGATCAACCAAGCCGAAATCATTTGATACTGCACTATAAATTACAGTTATCTTTTTTTTATCAATTCCATATAAACCGCCAATGTCTTTTGCCGTTGAATCCGATACGGCAATTATGCATTTGGCTTTTTGACAGATTTTTTTTGGATTAACAAAAATATGCCAAAGCCTCCTTTTAAAAGAAAAAAAGTGCGGATATCTTTCGAAAGACAAGTCATGAATGGTAACTATCGTTTTTGCAGATTCGCTCACGGCACCAAAAATAATATTAGGGAAAAAAACCACATCAGCTCCGCCAACCAACCAATCAATTTTCGGCCAATTGAGATACCAAAAAGAAAAATTAAGCAATTTATTGGGAAATTTAATTTTTTTTATTTTTACATTGGGATATTTTTCAAACAATGAAAAATCAAAAGCCGGTTTTTTCCATGAGCTTAAAAATAAAATATATTCGTTTTTTTTATCCGCTTCAAAAATATCCAGTAGTAATTTCAAAGTATATTCTTCCACTCCAGTCTTTCTTCCTTCGGTCAAACAGCGAACATCAATGCAGATTCTCGTCATATTTTTCTCATTATCGCAAATAATGCTTAAACAATGCGCCAAAAAAAGCCAAAAAGATTCCTCCAAAAAAAATAGCCAAGATTGTTATTGGATTAATTTCTCTCACCCTAATCACAGGCTCTCCGGAAGTTATTTCAAACCAAGAGCTTTCTTTTTGATCGCTATTTAAGCTTCGAATATTTTGAGAAATTATTTTTGAAACGGAATAGGCAATATTTTGAACTTTTTTCTGATCAAGCGCGGAAAAATTAGCAATAACAACTTGTGATGATCTTTGTTCTGCGGTTATTCCGGTTGATAATCGCTTCAAACTATAGCCGGAAACATCAACTCCGGCATTTTTATAAATATCTTCCTCTATGCGAGGACTTTTGAGCCACTCCACTATTGTTTCAGCAAATTTTTCATCCGCTTGCATCCGATAAAAATCATCATACTTATAACTGTTCGTATTTTGGGATCCGGAGCGAGTAATATTAAGTGTTAATGAAGCATCGAAAACTACCGGTCGAAAAATAAAATAACCTCCGGCCAATAAAAAAACAACTGCCATAATCGCTACAAATATTTTTATCTCCATTTTTAGAATTTGAAAATATTCCTTAAGTTCCATACTTATTATTTTTTAAATAATTAATCATTGTCATTCCTTATTTTTAAATGTCCCGCCAGCTCCTTCTCGACATAATTTTTGATTTTTTTCTTAAAAATTTCCTTGTCAAAACCCAAAACACTTTTTCTTATATATTCAGGATTATAATTTTTACTATTAAACTTTCTTACCGCCACGATAATATCATTGGGAGTTTGATTTTCAAAAAAAATCCCAGTCTTGCCTTCTTCCATATGCTCAACAATATCCCCTCCTCTATAAGCAATAAGCGGGCGCCCACTCGCCATCGCCTCGATTGCCACAATGCCAAAATCCTCTTCTTGCGGAAAAATAAAAGCTTGACAACCGGCATAGTAATCCGCCAGTTTCCCATCAGGAACGCGACCCAAAAATTCAATATTCGACTTAGCTATTTTTTTTAATCTTTTCAATTCCGGACCACGCCCGATAATTTTCAAAGGCAATCCCAGTTTATTAAAAGCATGCACAGCAATATCAAAGCGCTTATACGCGATAATTCTGCCCACCATCAGAAAATAATTATCTTGTTTTTTCCCAATGTGAAATTTTTTTACATCAACAGGAGGGTGAATCACAAGACTTTCTTTGTGATAATATTTTTTAATTCTTTTTGCCACAAAATTTGAATTAGCAATTAGCTTATCCACTCTTTCAACGCTAATCCTATCCCATAGGCGGATATAATTCATAAAAAATGGCACTGCTTTTTTTATAATATCGGGAAAATAGAAATCGCTGGTATATTTTTGACAGTCATCCCAAGCATAACGCATTGGCGTATGCATATAACAAAGATGCAATGTTTCCGGGGCGACAACAATCCCTTTTGCATAGCTGGAAGAATCGGAAAGCACAATATCATAAGCGGAAAAATCAAACTGCTCAATCGCCATTGGCATCAATTGAGGAAAAATACGATGCCTATTCTTAATAAACGGCATTTTTTGCAAAAAAGAAGTCCTGATATCCCTATCTTGAAAAACTCCATGCATCAATTTTTTATCATAAATAAGCGTATAAATCGGAGCGAAAGGAAAAATTTCCGTGAAACATTCCAAAACCCTCTCCGCTCCGCCATGCTGAACCAAATAATCGTGTACCAGAGCAATTCTCATATTGATTTCAGTTAAAAAAAAATTACCAATTTCTTCTTTTGCGGAATAAAACGCCAACGGTTTTCAAGCAAATGCTAATATCCAATAGCAATGACCAATTTTCTATATAATATAAATCAAGTTTATATTCATCTTCAAAATCTAAATCCGATCTTCCGGAAATTTGCGCCATACCGGAAACTCCGGGCTTAATGGTCAAAAGTCTGCGATGATATTCCATATATTTTTCGATCTCCCTTTCCTGATGCGGTCTCGGTCCAACCAAGCTCATTGAGCCAAAAAGCACATTAAAAAGTTGTGGCAATTCATCAATAGAATACTTTTCTATAATTTTTCCTACGCGAGTTTTTCTCGGATCATTTTTGATTTTATACAACGGACCTTGTCTGATGCTTTGTCTTTCAATTAATTCTTTTTCATATTTTAGGGCATCGTTATTTTTTAAATTTTCCTTTGTTATGCAATAATCCCATTTCATATAACGAAATTTATAAACTTTAAATTTTTCTCCGTCAGCGCCGATTCGTTCATTTTTATAAATGATTGGGCCGTCGCTATCCAACTTAACAGCAATTGCCGTTGCCAATAAAACAGGTGAAGCAATAATAATTCCGATTATCGAAAAAAATAAATCAAAAATTCTTTTTGAAATTCTTCCCCAACCATCCAAGGGGGTTGATTTAAGCTCAATTAAAGGCTCATTATTAAACATACTGATTTCAAATTTCGCCGTTTGAATTCCCGTTGGAATATATTTATAAACAACATTATTGATCATGCAATAATCAATTAATTTTTCCTGCTCATCATCGGTAATGGATGATTCGCATAGAATTATCTCATCAATTCCCAATTCTTTTTTTATTTTTTTTACAGTCTTGAGACTGGCCGTATCAATCTGCTCGACTACGCGATAACCTAAATTTTTATTTTCCTCAATCATTTTGGAAAAAATATTCATTTTTTCATTTTTTCCAATGAGCAAGACTCGATGCACACCTATTCCAAGATTGCGCAAAAACCATTTTTGCGTAAGTTGAAGGAGATATCTGGCAAAAGACACATAAATAACCGCTAAAATCCAAGCAGCAAGAATAATAAAACGCGAAGAAAACCATTCTCTTTTCAAAAAGATTGCCACAATAACAATCATTAATCCGATTGATGTCGCACCAAAAACGCGAAGCACTTCCTTCCAAAATTTTCGCGTAACTCGATTATCATACAAACCTTCAAAAGCGTAAACAACCAAAAAAAACGGCACTGTCGCAAAAACAACTTTATTATATTGGTGTAACGGAAAAGAATATAATTTCGGTTGCAAAGCAATAATACTTGGTATATTACGAACCGAAAAAGCGGTTAACGCCGCAAATACAATCATTACAAAATCAACAGGAACTTGCACGGCACTGAATAATAATTCGGATTTTTTCATATATTATATTTAAGCATAAAATCGAACATTTATCAAAGTAAATCTATAAGCCGGATTCTGTCGCGAGCAATAATTTATCTAGCCTCGACATTGCTGTCGAGATCAAGCGGCACTTCCCGCATTTAGAACACACGGGACACGACCTTGCATTCGGGTAAGGATTTAGCCGTTTCACTCCCAAAATCACTCCTGGGACTCATTTCGATTGCTCGAAATGCTTTTGTCGTTACCGACAAAAGCGTCTCTGCTCGCACCTCGCGGATTGCTCCGTATGGGTATTGCCCATTACCTTTTCCCGCCAAAGCGGGATGAATGTCCGGACTTTCCTCTTTTTTCGCCTTAGCAAAAAAAGCTATTGCTCAATTTACTTTGATAAATTGCCAATTTAAGCCAATATTTTTTATAAAACCTTTCTGAAAATTAGCATAATTTCACTAAATTATCAAGTAGCTCTTTTTGAATTTTCGATTTCTCACCATACTCTTTCAGTTTTGATTTATTTATCATAATTATTTCTTTTGGCGCACTTTTAACAAAATTTTTGTTTCCAAGGAGCGTCTCGGTTTTGGCGATCAATCCCGTCAAGTTAGCAATTTCTTTTTCCAACCTGACTTTTTCTTTTTCCACATCAATCAGATCTGCTAGCGCCAAATCCAGCTTAATATTTTTTCCAGCCACCACAATCCCCCTGACATCAATCTTCAAGACAATATCGATTTTTATCCGCGCCAGCTTTTCCAAAACTTCTTTATTTTCCACTTTTTTAGCATAAACCTGAATTATTTTTCCCGGATCAATGCGATAGCTTGTGCGAATGTTTCGGATTTTCGTTATCGCTTGCTGTAAAATGGCAAATTCAGCCTTGGCATTTTTATCCAAAAGTTTTCTGTCCGCTACTGGCCATTTTTCAATCATCAATAGTTTTTTACCATTATAGAAATTTTGCCAAATTTCTTCCGTCACAAATGGCGCAAACGGATGATATAGTTTTAATACCTGATCCAAAATATAACCTAAAATTCTAGTGTTTTTTTCCAGTTTACCAATCTCAATATACCAATCAGCCAAATCATCCCAGAGAAATGCACGCAACTTTCCTTGCGCTTCCGAGATATCACGCTTTTGCATAAAATCACTCACAATACTTTTTGTCTCTTCTAATCGGCTCACGATCCACCTATCCGCCAAACTTTTCAAATCCTTTTTGGATATTTTTTTTACTAATTCAAATTTCGCGTTAGATAAAACAGCATAACGATAAATATTCCAAAGTTTAGTCACAAAATTACGATAACTTTCAATTTTTTCCTCATAAAGCCTAAAGTCTTGTCCGGGAGTTGTGTCCATTATGAGTGCCAAGCGCATTGCATCAGCTCCATATTTTTCAATCATTTCCAGCGGATTAATCCCGTTATTTTTTGATTTGCTCATTTTTTTCCCCTCCTTGTCTTGAGCAAGCCCTGTAAAATATAAATTTTTAAATGGTGTTCTTCTTGTGCGATAAAGACTGAGCATAATCATTTTCGATGCCCAAAAAAATAAAAGATCGCGTCCCGTCACCATCATATCAGTTGAAAAAAAAGCTTTGAAATCCTTGCCTTTGGGATAGCCCAATGTTGTGTGCACCCATTGGCCAGAAGAAAACCAAGTATCAAAAGTATCTTCTTCTTGGCGCAGTTTTTTGTTTTCGCAATAAAGGCATTGTGCGGGTTTTTTTACGGAAACAATATATTTTTCTTCTCCGCAATTGTCACAATACCAAACAGGTATGCGCGGTCCCCACCAAATTTGCCGACTAATGCACCAATCATGCAGATTAGAAAACCAAGCTAGCATTATTTTCTCAAAACTTTTGGGATAGAATTTAATTTTGCCCTTTCTGATCGCTTTTAGCGATTCTTTTTTTAGAGAGTATTTTTTTGCATCAACATCAATAAACCACTGCTTGGAAATCAATGGCTCAATTGCTGTTTTGCAACGTTCACAAGCTGATCGATTGATAAGATAATCTTCTTCTTTTTCTAAAAATCCAAGCGAAGCCAGATCGGTCAGAATATTTTTTCGTGCTTCTAGCACATCAAGTCCGGCATATTTTCCACCTAAATCGGAAATTTGCGCCTTTTCATTGATAACTTGAATCTCCGGCAACTTATGGTCTTGCCCAATCGCCCAATCCAAAGGATCATGCGCCGGTGTCACTTTTACCATGCCTGTTCCAAATTCCATTTCCACTCGCCGATCGGCAATAATGGGAATTTCTCGATTTTGCAATGGCAAAATAACCATTTTTCCAACCAGCTTTTCATGTCTCGCATCTTTAGGATTAACAGCAATAGCACTGTCGCCCAGCATTGTTTCCGGTCGAGTCGTTGCCACGGTAATATATTTTGCTTTTGATTTTCCTTCAAGTTTCAAAGGATATTTAATATGATATATTTTTCCATCTTTTTTGGCATGAACCACTTCCACATCCGACAAAGCTGTCGCGCATCGCGGACACCAATTAATAATTCTTTTTCCTCGATAGATAAGCCTGTCATTATGCATTTTAACGAAAGTATCCAACGCAATGTCGAGCACCTCCGGATCAAGCGTAAACTTTTCTCGCGACCAATCGGCGCTTAGTCCAAGTTTTTTTTCTTGACTACGCATATATTGCGACCGATCAATACAAAAATCATACATCTCTCGATAGAATTTCTCCCTCCCCAATTCATCCCGCGAAATCCCGCGCTCCGCCCTGATTTTTTTTTCATAGACAACTTGCGACTGAATTCCGGCATGATCTTTGCCGGGCAATAACAAAACTTTCTTTCCCTGCATTCGTTCAAAGCGTCCAAAAATATCCATCACAGCATAGCCGGTGGCGTGTCCCAAATGCAACTCGCCATTTGCATTTGGCGGTGGCAAAACATTGCAATATTTTTTAGTTGATTTTATTTTATCAGGATTAAAAAACCCGCTCTTTTCCCAAAGCGCATAAATCTTGTCTTCATATTTTTGGGGTTCGTAGGTTTTTGGGATTTCTGGCATATTATTTTCTCACTTCAACATTCAAATCTTTTTCCAATCTAGAAACTATCTTTTCCATCATTGCATCAATTTCCGCACTTGTTTTTATTGTTTTTTTCATAATATTTTTTGATAAAGTTACTTTATGCCAAATTATTTTATAATAAACTCGCTTTTTAATCTAGAGGCTTATTTCGTTTTAGGTAATTTCTTTGCTGTCATTTTTTTTGCCAAAAAATTATTTCCGGAAATTATTTTCTTCCCTGTCTTATTTTCCAAATCAAGCCTGGCTCTTTTAGCAATTCCTCCACCTTTCTTGCCTGCTATTTTATTTTCTTCCATTCCAACCGCCCTATCCTTTTCTGCTATTTGTCGAGTAGACATTTCTGCCAAAGCGGTAAAAATCAATTCCGCTTCACTCATGTGGTCTCGCAAATTCTGAGTTTTAAGTCCCTTTAAATTCTTATGTTCTTTTACTGTCAAATCAGTCCATTCTTGATGAATAATATTAGTCAAAACAGCAAATTCGTCTTGTCCTTTAATTTTATGCTCGCTCCAATAATCAGTAAGTTTGTTTCTGGTTTCCTGTCCCACCATTCTTTGTTGAATCCATTTTGCGCTTCTACCATACTTTTTCCAATTTTCTCGTGCACGATTCAATGATTTTTCCGGATCATTTATTTCTTGAATTCTTTCGTGTCCAACCTTAGCCAACCAAAGTTTAATTGGTTCGGCTTTTGGGCTTGGCACAGATTGGATTATTCTGAAAATTGTTTCTATATTCGCCACATCAGTCAAATATTTTTTCCCATCGCTAGCCATCATTTTCAGTTGGTCACATTTTGTGACGACCTCGCTACCCTCATCTTTTAGCCTATTTTTTAGTGTTGTCCAATAACTTTGAGCTTTTTTGTGATCAGCTTGTTCCAAAAGAGCAGCTATGATATCCACAACAGAAAAATACCAAACCTCCGCCTTTTCATTATAATGACGGCGGATCTTGAAATTTTCAAAAATTATCAATTCTTTATTGTTTTGCATAATTCAAAATTTATTTTCTCACTTCAATCTTCAAATCTTTTTCCAATCTCAAAATAATCTTTTCCATCATTGCATCAATTTCCGCGCTTTCCAACGTTCGATCTTTGGCGCTCATTTCAATCCGAATCGCTATACTATTTTTTGCTTCAAAACGATCAAATAGCAAAATATTTTTCACCAATTCTCCACCGATTTTTTTGACTAACGCCTCAATCTCGGCATATCTCACAGCACTTGGAACAATCATTGAGATGTCCCGCGAAACAACTGGAAATTTATTGATTGGCTGATATTCAATTAAGTTTTTAGCTGTCTCTCTTAATTTTTCCAAATTTATTTCTGTCACTGCCATACGCTTGGAAATTTTATAACTTTCCAACACTGATTGTTTGATTTCTCCTACAAAGCCGATAATATTTCCGCCCAAACTTATTTTTGCTATTCTTGCGGGATTCATGAAGGCAATCGATTTTTCCATCTCCAAAAACTCCGCGTTTTTAATATTAAGCATCTCAAGCATATTTTCCACAGCACCCTTGAGACTATAAAAAGTTTCTGAATTACTATCTTTTTCCAAAACTTTTGCCAAAATCAAATTACGCTTTTCAATAGGCATATTATTTTTAAGCAAATAACATTTGCCAATTTCAAAAATACCAAATTCACTAAAATTTTTCAGATTTTCACGGACATTTTTCAAAATATTTATCGCCAGCTCTGCTCGAACGAATTCCTGATCCGGATTCATTGGATTTTTCAACTGCAGATGATCCTTCTCGCTAAGACCGGTTTTTTTCAAATCGTCCGCACCATAGAAAGAATAATTATACATTTCATCAAATCCAAGACCGATGAGGATATCCTGCATTTTTCTTTCAAAAAAAACTTGTTCGTTCAATTTTGCCGGCAAAATTTCTGCGATCATCGATCTTGGAACAATTTTTTCATAACCCCAAATGCGCCCGATATCTTCAATCAAATCTTCCTGCGTTCGCAAATCCAAGCGATAGGTTGGGATAATGCACTCAAGCAGTTTCTTTTTTTGCACGCTGATCCCCAATAAATTCAATACGTTCAACAATTCTTTCTCCGGCACTTTCTCGCCCAAAAGCTGATTAGCATATTCCAAATCCAACTTCACCACCCAGGAGTTAATTTTCTTAGGATAGATGTCCGTAATTCCCTCCAATTTACCATCGGCAATATGTTCCAAAATTTCAATCACGCGCACCATTGCTTTCTCTGCCAAATTTGGATCAAGATCTTTTTCAAAACGATAGGACGAATCCGTGTTTAATCCCAAGACTGTCCTTGTTTTTCTGATATTTACCGCATCAAAACTAGCCGCTTCAAGCACGATTGTCTTAGTATTTTCAGTGATTCCGGAATCCTTGCCACCCATAATCCCCGCAAGAGCCAACGCATCATTGCCGTTTGTAATCAATAAATTATTTTCGTTTAATTTAATCTTATGATCATCCAACAAAATCATCTCTTCACCATCCCCCGCTCGCCTCACAACAATGTTGCATTTTTCGTTTTGCACTTTGATTTTTTCCAAATCGAAAGCATGAAGTGGCTGTCCGATTTCCAACATCACATAGTTTGTTGCATCCACCACATTATTGATCGATCGCAAACCGCAAATTTCCAATCTGTCTTTCAACCACCTTGGAGAATCTCCGATGACGATATTTTCCATCACGGCGCCAATATATCTTTTGCATAAATCTTTATCTTTAATTTCCACTTTCAGTTTTTTGCTAATCTTTTTTGGCAAAATCAAGTCCTCAAAAGCATAGGAAAAATTCTTTTTTTCCAAAACAGAAATTTCTCTTGCCACTCCAACATGACTTAAGATATCATGTGCGCGATCCGGCAAGACTTTAATTTCCAAAAAACGATCATTATTATTTGTTCCGAGATATTCTTGCGCCGACTCTCCCACTTTCGCCTTTTCATCCAAAATCAAAATGCCCGCATGGTCTTTCCCCAGCCCTAATTCATCCTGTGCACAAAGCATTCCAAAAGATTTTACTCCGCGAATCTCCGCTTCTTTAATTTCGAAATTTCCAGGCAATATCGTGCCAACAGTTGCCACCGGAACTTTTTGTCCGACTGCGATATTTGACGCACCGCAAACAATTTGCAGTTTTTCTTTGCCAATATCAATCTTGGTTATCTGAAGTCGATCCGCATTGGGATGCTTTTTAATTTCCAAAATTTCACCAACAACTACGCCATCCAAATTATTATTACCTTTTTCCAAGCCTTCAATTTCAAAGGAATGCATTGTCAAAAGCTCCGCCACTTTTTCGGGGAATAATTTAGTCTGCGATAACTCTTTGAGCCAATTATAACTATATTTCATAATTTAAAATTGTCTGATAAACCTCAAATCTCCACTATGGAAAAACCGACAATCATCAATCTTATATTTCATCATCGCCAGCCGTTCCAAGCCAAAACCCCAAGCAAAACCGGTGTAGGCATTGCGCCTGTAGCCAACCGCTTCAAACACATTTTGATTGACCATTCCCGCCCCGCCAAGTTCCAACCATTTATTATATTTGCAAGCCCGGCAACCCGCGCCTCCGCAAACAGTGCAAGTTATATCAAATTCAAAACTTGGTTCGGTAAAAGGAAAATAACTCGGGCGCAATCTCACTTTTATTTCTTTTTGAAAAAATTGCGAAAAAAAATCTTCCGCCACTTGTTTTAAATGTCCGACATTAATATTTTCTCCCACCACTAATGCTTCAAATTGATAGAAAGTATGATCATGCGTCGTATCGGTCGCTTCACGGCGAAAGCATTTTCCCGGCACAATAATTCGCAATGGCGGTTTGTGTTTTTCCATATATTTTGCCTGCACCGCTGAAGTTTGCGAACGCATTGCCAAATTTTCTTTTTCTTTTTTTTGCCTCAACCAAAAAGTGTCTTGCATTTCACGCGCCGGATGATCGGCGGGCATATTCAAAGCATCAAAATTATAGAACTCGGTTTCAATTTCCGGCCCATCAGCAACTTCAAATCCCATACCGGTGAAAATATCTTCGATATCACGGCGAACAATTGAAATCGGATTAAGATGTCCAATGCTCCTCTTTTTTCCGGGAATTGTTACATCAATTCTTTCTTTTTCCATATCTGATCCTGTTTTTGACAAATCCGCTTTTTTTCCATTGATAATATTAAGAATTTCCAGCTTAGTCTTATTGGCAAGTTCGCCAATTTGTTTTCGCTCTTCCGGCGCCAGATTTTTCAAATTCTTGAGAAACCCGACAAACTCACTTTTGCGCCCTAAATATTTCTTTTCCAACTCAAAAAGCGCTTGATTATCTTTGATTTTTAGAATATCTTGAGAAATTTGCTCTTTGATTTTTTCAATTTTTTTAGTAAACATAACTTCATCCTATCGTATTTTTTTTAAAAAGTCAAAAGAATATTTTTTAACTTTTCATTGTGCGTTGCGAAAAACTTCCTCTAAAATCCGCAGCATTTTTTTAGTGGTTTTTTGCCAAGAAAAAAATAAAACTTGTTCCTCACCCTTCCTAATCAATTCTTCACGCAAATCAGATTTGGTAAGTACTTGAAATATTTTTTCCGCTAAATTTTGGGCGTCATAAGGAATGAAAAACAAAGCCGCATCTTTAGCAATTTCAAAATGCGGTGGAATCCCGGAAACCACACAGGGCGTCTTACAGCTGAAAGCTTCCAAAATCGGAATGCCAAAACCTTCATACAGCGATGGGAAACAAAAGCAATCCGCCATCCCAATCAAAGCTTTCTTATCTTCCTCTAAAATAAAACCGGTAAATAAAACATCTGCATTTGTAAACGTATATTTTTGAATTTTTCGATCAATATTTAAATCATAATTGTGCTTTTTTCCTCCAGCCAAAACCAAGCTCATCTCTGGCAATTTTTTTTTAATTTTAGCATAGGCTTCAATCAATATCGGAATATTTTTTCTTGGCTGCATCGTTCCCAGATAAAGAATAAACTTTTTTGGCAAATGATATTTTTTTCTAATTTCTTCCGCTTCTTTTTCTGAATATTTTTTTTGTAAAAAATCAATTGATACGGCATTATAGATATAATCCGCCTTCCCTGGCTTAATGTGATAATATTTAATTATTTCGTCTCTGGTAAAACGAGAAACTCCAATCACTCGATCAGATCGCCAAATTGCCAGCGGAATAAGTATGCGCAAAAAAAATAAGTCGCTCAATTTAATCATTCTAGGGAAAACGCGAAATGACACATCGTGAATAATTGTGATTATTTTCACTTTTCTTGAAATAAAAAACGGCGTAATATATTGCGTCAAATAAATATCCAGTGGATTTTTTTGCAAATAATTCGGCAATGTCCAAAAATTCCAGCTAAACTTATTTTTTGTTTTTAAAGAAATTATTTCAAAATTGCTTTTATTTTCCATTCCCAGGCTTTTTTTTATTTTTATTAGAATTTCTTGATCTAAAATATCCGTAAAAAGTTGATAACTGTTCTTGCTATCGATTAACGCTAAATTTTTGACTAAATTAAAAAACACCACCTCATCGCCGGTTCTCCCCTTGCCGATATTTCGAATATCAATCCCGATGTTCATAGTTTTTTAAATTTTATCGCAGTTGCAATTCCCAACCAAATCCAAAAAATTCCCAACATCAGTCCGGTATTGAATAAATTAAAAATAAAAACGCCAAATCCGGAAATTAAAACAAAAAAACCCAGTATTTTTTCTTCCAAATTTTTTTTCAACCAAATATTTTTAATCGCATCGAAAAATAGGTAAAATAAAAAAAACAAAAACGCTAAAAAGCCAATGATGCCGCTACCAAGCCAGATTTCTAGAAAAATATTGCTGGAATTAAGCGCTGTTCCTTGCCCATCCACGCCCAAAAGAACTGGTATTTTTTCAAAACCAATG
>JAJYBE010000055.1 GCA_021779205.1 bacterium | reverse complement strand
CATATTATTACAACCGTTTTTGAACACAGTTGTGTTTTAAGGGCGTGTCAAAAATTGGAAAAAGAGGGAAGTGTTGATGTTACTTATCTTCCGGTTTATTCTGACGGAATCATTAAACTGGACGATTTGGAAAAGGCTATTAAAGAAAATACCATTTTGGTTTCAATAATGTATGTTAATAATGAAATTGGAACCGTTCAACCGATTGCGCAAATTGGAAAAATACTTGCAAAATTAAACAGCGAAAGAACGGAAAAAATAATTTTTCATACCGATGCGACACAAGCCATCGCTTATTTTGACACTGATGTTAAAAAACTGGGTGTTGATTTGCTTTCAATGTCTGCGCATAAAATTTATGGACCAAAAGGTGTCGGCGCGCTTTATGTAAAAAAGGGGACAAAAATAGCGCAAGTTCAAGATGGCGGAGAGCAGGAATTTGCTTTGCGAGCAGGCACGCTCAATTCTCCCGGCATTATTGGTCTTGGCAAAGCAATTGAATTATTAGGAAGAAACAAACAAAAAGAAAGTAAAAAAATTCAAATTTTGCGCGATTATCTCATTAAAAAAGTGCTCCAAGAAATTTCCAGAGTAAAGCTTAACGGTTCACGTATAAAAAGATCGCCCAATAATGCCAATTTTAGCTTTTCAGACATTGAAGGAGAAAGCTTGCTTCTTCAGTTGGATATGGAAGGATTGGCTTGCTCGACCGGTTCAGCTTGTTCTTCTGGCTCGCTTAATCCATCACATGTTCTTTTGGCGCTTGGTATGAAGGCGGAGCAGGCGCATGGTTCATTGCGTGTTACATTGGGAAAATATGTTACCAAAAAAGATTTAGATGTTTTTGTCGCTAAATTAAAGAAAATTCTAATTGATTTGCGCAAAATTTCCGGCAAGCTTTTGGCGGAATATTATGCTCAAAAAAAATAAGCTAAATTAATTTAAAAAAATATGACAACAGATATGTTTATGCAATATTCGCAAGAAGTTCTGGAGCATTTTACCAATCCGCACAATCAAGGCGTAATTAAAGATCCTGATGGCGTTGGAATGGTGGGTAATCCGGTTTGTGGCGATCTGATGAAAATCTATCTTAAAATAAAAAAAAATAAAAAGGGGGATGAGATTATTTCCGATGTTAAGTTTGAGACATTGGGTTGCGCCAGCGCCATTGCCACATCATCAATGATTACAGATTTGGCAAAAAACAAGACAATCGTTGAAGCAAAAAAAATTACACGCGATGATGTGGCAGATGCTTTAAACGGTTTGCCTCCGATCAAATTGCATTGTTCTAATTTGGCCAGTGAAGCATTGGTCGCAGCGATAGAGAATTATGAAAAAGAAAATAAAAAAAAATAAGCGGTTTTTCTATTTAGATGATTTATTCCGGAAAGATAGCATCAGATTGTGCGTGTCGCACAATATATCTTTTGCGACATTGATTGTATTTTGAAATCCGTTTGATGTTTGCTATAATGTTTAAATGTTTTTTGTACGGCATTTTTTTATTTAAATCGAATCTTTATGAAATTAGTCTCAATCTCCGGGCTGGATGGCTCGGGAAAATCTACGCAAATAGGATTGCTTCAGAATTATCTTGAAAATCAACATAAAAAAGTTTACTACTTTCATGTAATTAAATTTGGTATCGCCAAAAAAATTATTGATTTTCGTAATCGCTATTGCTTAATTTGCAGATTAGCCGGAAAATGCAAACCTTATAATGAAAAAAGTGTTACGCAAGCCAATCAATTTCAAATTATACTCAGAAAACTATTTCTCCATATTGACATATGGCGCTTTGAGAAACTGATTGAAAAACTTGATAAAAAGAATTATGATTTTATTTTAAGTGATCGCTATTTTTATGATAGTCTGGTTAATATTGCTTTTTTAGAAAATAAAAAGGATGTAAAATATTCCGTAAAAATTATCAAACCGGATTTATCAATTTATCTTGATCTTAATCCAAAACAAATCATTCAAAGAAAAAGAGTGCCCGATCAAGGTTTGGCATATTTGCAAAAAAAACAAGCGCTTTTGGCTTTAATAGCAAAAAAATATGATTTGACATTTGTTAATGGTGATCAATCAAAAGAACTCATTTTTGCAGAAATAAAAAATAAATTATGACAAAAAATATTGCAAAATCGGCGCTCTGGGTAACAGTTTCAGAGATTTTTTTTAATTTATCCGGCTTTATTATTCATAGTGCGCTTGGAAGATTTATGGGACCATCGGATTATGGCACTTATGGTTTAATCATTACATTAACAACAACCGTTATTATCCTAATCGGCAATGGAATTCCAACGGCAATGGCTAAATATATTAGTGAATTTTTTGAAACTGACACTAAAATGGTCTTGATTATCAAAAAACAGGCGGTAATCGCGCAAACCGTCTTAATTGGTGTGATTACTTTAATATTTTATTTTTCTGCCAATTATATTTCTGAAATTTTGGGGGATATGCGACTTGTTCCACTATTTCAACTTTCAACATTGATTATTCCCGCTTTCGCACTCGCCTCTTTCTATTTTTCTTATTACACTGGCTTGCATCGATTTAATTTGCAAGCCACGTTAAAAACCATCAGATCTGTTTTTCGAATTTTATTTGTAGTTTCATTGGCTTATTTTTTTAGTGTTAAGGGTGCTGTTATCGGTTATGTCTTGGCGCCTTTTTCCGTTTTTGTCGTGGCTTATGCTATTGATAGATTTAAAATGCATAAAGAGCTTGATGCGCGAACAAAAACCCAGCCTAAAGATTATCTTCCTAAATTTGAAATAAAAAAATTGCTCAATTATGCATGGCAAATAATTTTTTTCTTTTTGGCGTATGAACTTCTAATCAGTATTGATTTATATATGGTCAAAGGTATCTCGCATGATTCTCGATTAACCGGAATCTATAATGCTGTGCTTACAGTTGGACGCATCCCCTACTATATTTTTTATGCTATGACGATTTTTCTCTTGCCGATGATTTCCAAATCAACGGCGGAAAAAAATCACAAAAAAACAGGTGAAATTCTTAATCAATCTTTGCGCATAATGCTCCTGCTTTTGGTTCCGATGATTATTCTAATGTCGGTCTTTTCCGAGCCTATCCTTTTTGATTTTTATGGAAAAAAATATGTTTCCGGGGCGAGCTCTATGTCCATTTTGGAGTATGGCGTGGGTTTTTTAACGATTTTTTATGTTCTCAGTTTTGCAATGAATGGCGCCGGTAAAACTAAAATACCGATGTGGATTTCCATATTTGGTGTTGCATTAAATGTAGTATTGAATTATTTTTTAATAAAAAATTTTTCAATAATCGGATCAGCAATCGCGACATCAATCACTTCTTTTGTTATTACGATTCTAATGCTTTATTTTTTATATCAGGAATTTGGATCTTTTGTAAGATTAAAAAGCCTTGAAAAAGCTTTTTTCGGGGGAATTTTATTGTATTTTTTGGCAATTCATTGCTCTCAAGGACCGATAATTTCTATTTTTTGGTCAGTAGTGTTATTTGCTTTTTATCTCGTGTTTCTCTATGTCATTGGAGAACTTTCAATGGATGATATTGCTTATGCCAAAACTTTAATAAAGCGTAAGAAAAATAAAAAAATGGAAGAGGCTTTTTCCGGCAATGAACCGGAAGCATAAAAAATTAATTACTTTTTGATTTTCCAAACTAAACGCCAATACATAATCAAAGCTACCAAAAAAGGAACGAAATAATAAGTTATCCTAAAAAGAATATCAACGCTCATTGCCATGGGAATTGAAATCCCGAAAATATTATAAAAAGCGATTTGCGATAAATCCTGCGCACCCAATCCCCCCGGTAGCATAGAGGCTAATCCGGTGGCAATGCCGACAAAATATCCGGAAAATAAAATAGCCGGAGTAAGAAAAATTCCCAATGCTCTAAAGCAAAAAAATAAAGTAATGGCGCTGAATATCCAATCAAGCAAAATAAACCCCAAAATTTTCCAAGAAAATAATCCGAAATTTCCCAGAGTGTTCAAGCCGGAAAGCAAGATTTGGTCTATATGAATAAAATCGGAAATAAAATCTTTTTTAAAAACCCGTTTAATTATCTCGGCTGTTTTAAGTAGTATTTTTTTTCTGAAGCTGTGTTTGAATGTAGCAAGGGAAATTAGGGAAACAGTAAATAGGTAGATGAAAAAAATAACTTCAAATGTCTGAAGTATTTTTTGTGGAATATTTACGCTAAAAAATACCGCTCCAATGCTAATGAATGATAGGATAGCCAAAGCTAGAATATTCAGATAGGAGAAAAAAAATGAAGCAGTGAGGATATTTTTTATTTGATGTTTATCCTTAAGCAATAAAATGCGCAAGGTGTGTCCGGTTGATCCTCCCAGGGTGATTAAATTATTAAATGCGATTGTGATAAAACCGATAGCAAAAAGTCTCTTATTGTCATTTTGTAATCCAAAAATTTGATTAATTTCGGAAAAGGCATATGTCCCAACCAGACACGATGCCAGTGCCGCACCTATTGCGATTACAATATCACCATAATCAGCGCCAAAAAGAGCGTCTTTAATGCTTTTAAAATTTGAAAATACAATAAAGGCAAAAAATGACAAAAATAAAGTTGCTAATATTTTTAACCAATATTTTTTTTTCTCATTTTTTTCCATATTTTTTTAAAAACCGGTAAGCGTTGCGATGGAGACAGCAGTTTTTAATAAATTTACCGATCCTTTTTTATAAATCAAATAGCGATCATCCCAAACCGGATCAAATTTTTGTTTATATTTATGTAATCCGGAAAAAGAAAAAAATTTTCCACTTTTTTTATAAATTTCAAGCAATACCTTTTCTTTCAATCTGTCGTCGGCTTCACTTCTTGTTTCAAGCGCAATCGGAGAAAAGCCGAAATCAAATTTTTTAAATCCTTTTTCATATAAATAGGTGAATAATTCCAGAAAAAGAAAATCCATTGTTCCATTCGGGGTGTTATTTCTATAACGCATTAAATCGATTGTTGCCTCATTCTTGGCATATGAGGGGATTTGATTTGCAAAAGCGATAACTTCGCCCATTTTATTTTTAAGCGTGAATAAAATCGAATTTATCAGGTATTCATCATCAAAGAAACCAACAGAAAAATTGCGTTCACGCCTTCCGGGAAATTTTAACCATTCGTTGGAAATACTCCGCAATTCCCCTATTAATTTTTTAGAATTGGGCGGATTATAATATTCGACGGTAAAGCCATCACGTTTAAATTTATTTTTAATTCTTATAAATTCCTTTTTTTGAAGGGTATTTGTAAAAAAATTTTTAAAATCAATAATGGCCTCTTGCCCGATTTTTAGTGATTTATAATTTAATTTTTCAAAAATTTGTAAATTATCGCCGGGAACACAATAAAATGCCGGCAATAAGCCATGTTCATGGCAATAATCGTCAAATTCTCTTATAATCAACTCCAGATTATTTTTCGCAACCACAGGCTCCCCCAGTGCCATAGCTATGCCTTGTGAAATTTTAAAAGAAATAAAACCAATGTCATTTTTTCCGAAAAAATAATTTTTATCCGACCAAGTTTTAAAAAAATCAAGAGAAGAATTTCCATATAACTCAACAGCCATGTGAGCAACTTTTTTTTCACTATCCAAGATCGGAA
>JAJYBE010000054.1 GCA_021779205.1 bacterium | reverse complement strand
CTTCTCCGATTTCCGCAGTGCAAATTTTAGCGGTTGATTTAGGAACGGATGTTTTTCCTTCTTTCGCTCTTGGCCTTGAGCCGGAAGAGCCAGGGATGGAAAAACAAGAATTGAATTCAAAAAGAAACATAATGAGTGTTGCCGGTTTTCGAAGAATTATTTATTTGGGAATTATTATGGCTGCCGGAGCCGTAGTTGCTTTTATTTGGTCAATGCTGCGTGGCGGTTGGAATTTCGGTCAGAATTTTTCAATCGACAGTATTTTATATCTTAAATCAACTACCGCCGCTTATTCTGTTCTTTCGGTGACGCAAATAGCAAATTTATTGCAAGCGCGAAGCGAAAAATTATCACCTTTTCGCTTGGGTTTTTTCAAAAATACTTATGCCATCGGATCTATGTTTATTTCGTTTTTTACTTTACTTTCCTTTATGTATTTGCCATTTTTCCAAAAATACCTAAAAATGTCTCCAATTGATCGATATGATTGGCTGGTTGTGGCATTGTCTTTTTTGGCGGTTTTCTTTTGGGAAGAATTGCGCAAAACAAAACGCTGATTCGGGTGGCGTTAATTTGAATGATTACTTGTTTTATGGTATCATGAAAACAATAAAACTCCTTATTTTTCAGCAAAAATATAGCGTCGTTCGGGATTTAAAATCAAAAAAGTTTTTATGATTTAAATAAATAAAGTTATGCCAACCAAATCATCAAACAAAAACTTGCACCAAGCCAGTCGTGCCAAGAAAGATGAGTTCTATACACAGCTCACGGACATTGAAAAAGAACTCAAGCAATATAAGGAGCAATTTCGTGGTAAGGTGGCTTATTGCAATTGTGACGATCCTTTTGAAAGTAACTTTTTTTAAGTATTTTGCTTCGAACTTCAATGCTTTAGGTTTGAAAAAACTTATTGCTACCAGTTATAAGCCATCGCCTATTGCAAATACGGAGCTTGTATTGCAGCTATCCCTTTTTCCGGGCTATGAAGATAGGGTTGTGAGAAAACCGGCAGAACCAAAAGGACGTCCAAAAATAACAGCCAATAAGTTTATTATCAATGAAGTTAGTGATCTCGACGGAGATGGTGCGTTTGATTTGCGTGATATTGCCGAACAGTTAAAGGCTAATAAAAATAATGAATGGGTGCCACTTGAAGGCGAGGGGGATTTTAGAAGTAAAGAAAGCATTGAACTTTTAAAACAAGCGGATATCGTCGTCACCAATCCGCCGTTTTCACTGTTTCGGGAATATGTGGCGCAGTTGGTGGAATATGATAAGAAGTTTTTGATAATTGGAAATTTGAATGCAGTTAAATATAATTCAATTTTTAAGTTAATAAGAAATAATAAATGTTGGCTTGATTATAATGATGGACCGAAGACATATCAAGTGCCAGATAATTACGAGCAGAAAAATATTTTTATTGGCGAGGATGGTAAGAAATACGCAAAGATGGGAAATACTTGTTGGTTTACTAATCTTGATATTTTAAAAAGGCATGAGTTAATAATTTCATATAAAAAATATACACCAGAACAATATCATAAATATGATAACTATGATGCAATTGAAGTTCCAAAGCTTTCAGAAATTCCAGAAAATTATGATGGCAAAATGGGTGTGCCTATAACTTTTCTTGATAAATATAATCCTGACCAATTTGAAATTATTGGCCATGTTGGTTCTGTTGGTGCAGATGGTGTATATTCGTTTGCAAATGCAATTTATCTTAACAGTAAAAAATTATTCAAGCGCATTTTAATTAAAAATAAGAAAGTGAAAAAATAATATGGATGATATTAGGTGTCCACATTGCGGAAAGGTTTTTAAAGTTGATGAGGCTGGATTTGCTGGCATATTGAAGCAAGTACGTGATCATCAATTTGAAAAAGAATTGCAGGATCGTTTAGATCTGGCTACTAAGGACAAGGAAAATGCCATCAAATTGGCCGAATTAAATCTAAAAAATATACTACAAGAAGAATTGGCGAAAAAGGACAAGGAGTTAGCAGAATCAAAATCCGAGAAGGATCGCAATCTTGCGGAACAATTAGCAAAAAAAGAATCTGAAATTTCAGAAATGAAATCAAGGATTGATAAAGCAGAGGTGGAAAAGAAGCTGACTGTTGCAGAAGCAGTTAAAGGGATTGAAAAAGAACGCGATGATCTGGCGAGTAATTTGAAAAACAAGGAAATCGAAAAACAATTATTGGAAAAATCATTATTAGAAAAATATTCTGCAGAACTTAAGGTCAAGGACGATATTATTAAAATGAAAGATGAAGAAATTGCATTCCGTAAAGATATGAAGCTCAAACTTTCAACCAAGATGATTGGAGAAACACTTGAGCAGCATTGTGAAACTGAGTTCAATAAGCTTCGTGCTGCTGCTTTTCAAGATGCCCATTTCGAAAAAGATAATGATTGTAAGTCTGGAAGCAAAGGTGACTATATATCGAGAAGCTGACGAAACTGGCAATGAAATTATCTCAGTTATGTTCGAAATGAAAAATGAGGGAGATGAAACTGCTACAAAAAAACGTAATGAAGATTTTCTGCGAGAATTGGATAAGGATCGCATTGAAAAGAAATGCGAGTATGCTGTTCTTGTCTCGCTTTTGGAGGCTGAAAATGATCTGTATAACGCTGGCATTGTTGATGTTTCCCATAAATATCCAAAGATGTATGTAGTTAGGCCGCAATTCTTTATTCCGATTATAACACTGCTTCGCAATGCTGCTATGAGCTCTCTTGAGTATAAGGCGGAGCTTGCTCTAGTTAAGAACCAAAATATTGATATCACTAACTTTGAGGACAACATAAATAAATTCAAAGAAGGGTTTGCGAAGAATTACGATCTAGCTAGTCGTAAGTTCAAAACCGCTATCGAAGAAATAGACAAAACCATAGATCATCTTCAAAAAACAAAAGAGGCTCTTTTGTCGTCTGAGAGCAATCTTCGTCTTGCCAACAATAAAGCAGAAGATTTAACAATTAAAAAACTAACCCGTGGAAATCCCACGATGACAGCTAAATTTACGGAGCTCTCTGATTCCAATAAATCCATCGAAAAATAACTTCGCAGGAATCGGTTGCAAACCGACTCCTACAAGATTATTAATGAAAATAATCAACTAAAAAAACCAGTATGAAAATCGAACTACAAAAAATTCCCATTCGTGAAGTGGTGGCCAGATATGTCGACAGTGCGGAAGAAGGCGTGGTGGCGTATGAAGGGAAACTTGATATTCGCCCCAAATATCAACGCGAATTTGTCTATACCGGAAAACAACGGGACGCTGTGATTGAAACGATCAAAAATGGTTTTCCGCTTAACGTGATGTATTGGGTCAAAACCGATCAAGGCAATTTTGAAGTTTTGGACGGCCAACAGCGCACCATCAGCATTGGGCAATATGTTAACAATGATTTCTCTGTTGACTTCAATGGCAGAACTGCCATGTTTCATAATTTAACCAAGGAAGAACAAAAACAAATTTTGGACTATGAATTGATGATCTATTTTTGCCAAGGTTCGGACAAAGAGCGGCTGGACTGGTTCAAAATCATCAACATTGCCGGCGAAAAATTGACCGACCAAGAATTGCGCAATGCCGTCTATACCGGCCAGTGGCTTTCTGACGCCAAACTAAAATTCAGTAAAACCCATTGCGCCGCCTATCTTTTGGCGGGGGATGGCGGACAACTGGTCAGTGGTTCGCCGATTCGGCAAGAATATCTGGAGACCGCACTTTCATGGATTAACGAGGGAAAAATCGAGGACTATATGGCCAAGCACCAGCATAACAAAAATGCCGAAGAGCTGTGGCAATATTTTCAAGACGTGATTGAATGGACGCGAAAAACTTTCACAAATTATCGCCGAGAAATGGCCAGCGTTGCTTGGGGTGAGTTGTATAACAAATTCAAAGACAAAAAACTAAACGCCGAAAAACTGGAAGCGGAAATTAAAGAATTGATGCAAGATGAAGACGTGACCAAAAAATCCGGAATTTATCCCTATGTTTTAACAAGAAATGAAAAGTATTTGAATGTGCGAACGTTCACAGAAAAAATGAAACGCGAAGCCTACGAGAGACAAAAAGGCATTTGTAAAAAATGCAAAAAACATTTTGCAATCGAAGAAATGGAAGCTGATCATATAGCTCCTTGGCACGAAGGCGGGAAAACGACTGCAGAAAATTGTCAAATGTTGTGTAAAGAATGCAATAGAAGAAAATCGGGGAAATAATTTAATGGATGCTTCTGATGAAGCAATCGATGATTTTATAAAAGAATTTTGCTTGTATACGGCGCAAATTATTTTGTTAGAAGATTTTGAAAATATTCTATGCTAATTTGAATAAATTTTCCAAAGGCGCTATAATCAAAAAGAAGGGGTTAATCATTATCAAAATAAATGAATATGCAAGAAGAGAAAAAAGAATTATCGATTATTGTTCCGTTGCGAAATGAAGAGGATAATGTCAAAGAACTGCATAAAAAAATTGTCGATGCTTGTCGGAAATTTGCGAAAAGTTTTGAAATTATTTTTATTGATGACGGATCAACGGATGATACGGTTAAGAATTGCGAGAATCTTTCACCGCTCAAGCTTATTATTCAAAGAAAATGGTTTGGACAGACAGCTGCGTTTGATGCGGGTATTAAAAATTCCAAGGGAAATATAATCATTACGATGGATGGAGATTTGCAAAATGACCCGATGGATATCGGTTTGCTTTTGCAAGAAATGGAAAAAGGTTATGATGTAGTATCGGGCTGGCGGCATAATCGCAAGGATAATTTTTCCAAGAAATTTTTTTCACGAGGCGCAAATTTGCTTCGAAAAATTTTAATTCAAGATAAAATTCATGATTCGGGATGCAGCCTTAAGGCATATAAACGAGAATGTTTTTCCGATGTGGATTTGTTTGGTGAAATGCATCGTTTTATTCCGGCTGTTTTGGAAATGCAGGGGTATCAAGTTGGAGAGGTTAAGGTTTCACATTATCCGCGCTTGCATGGAGTAACTAAATATAATTGGAAAAGAGCGATTAAGGGTTTTGTCGATATGGTTTCGATTTGGTTTTGGCGCAAGTATGCAAATCGCCCGCTGCATCTTTTTGGCGGATCGGGAATTATTCTTTCGCTTTCAGGGATGCTTATTCTTATTTGGATGGCGATTGAAAAAATATTTTTTCACATTTCACTTTCAGATAAAATTTGGCCGTTAATCGGTGTTTTTATGATTCTCGTGGGTATCCAATTATTTATTTTTGGATTACTTGCCGATATTTTGATTAAGAATTATTACAAAAGCCAGGGGCATATGAACTATTCGATTAGGAAAATAATTGAAAGTTAAAAAAATAATTTTAGATAAAATATATGAAAATCGCAGTTATTGGAACGGGTTATGTCGGCTCAGTTACGGGAGCTTGTTTTGCTGAAATGGGAAACACCGTTATTTGTGTTGACAAAGATCAAAAAAAAATGGATCAATTCAGTCAAGGCAATGTCCCATTACACGAAGATGATTTGGATGAGTTGGTTGAAAAAAATCTTAAAGCTAAAACATTGCGTTTCACGACTAATTTTGAAGAAGCACTTAGAGCAAGCAATATTTTGTTTATTGCCGTCGGAACGCCACCCAATGAAGACGGCA
>JAJYBE010000010.1 GCA_021779205.1 bacterium | reverse complement strand
ATTGTAGGGTTACTAGACACGCGTATCTTGCCAAGGCTGGTTTGACTGGCGAGCTTTTCAATCGATTCCAACTACCATGTCGGGATCAAAAAGGTTTGCCAATCACCTTAACTTGATAACTGTTCTAGATTTTAAAATTACTTGTCGGAGACTTATCGATTCGTTGTCGATTTATCTTGACTGCATAGTATAGCACCTCTTTTATTTTTTGTCAATACCTTTTGATTATTATTTTATTTAAATACATCCTTTGGCTTTGTTTGGTAATTTTTTAGCTATTTTTTATATTGTTTTATGTCATTATTTTATGATACTTTATCATCCATCTCAATTTTTTCTTATCATTTTTTATTGACTATTACTAATTTATGTGCTAAAATTGATTTATAATTCACAAAATAAACTATTTTATGTATAAAGACATCTTAGTTTCATCAGGATTATCAGCTAATGAAGCCATAATCTATGAATATTTGCTTAAAAAAGGTGAGGTTTCAGCTGGAGAGATAATTAAAAACACACCTCTAAAGCGAGGACTGACATACAATGAATTGAAAAATCTTCTAAAAAAAAGCTTGATTCGCAAGACGCTTAAGCATAAAATTGCCTTTTTTGGCCCTGAACACCCAAATAAATTAATAGAATTAACAGAAAACAGAGAAAATGAGCTTAAAAAAGCTAAAAATACGCTTGAAAACCAGTTCTCTACAATTTTGAGCAACTTTAATTTAGTCTCTAATCAGCCGGGAATAATTTATCTGGAAGGAATAATCGGTTTGGAAAAAGTTTATGAGGAAATTATTAAAGCCAAAGAAGATATTTTAATCTTTCGATCCATAGCCGATGATAAACAATTCGCTATTGATAGATTAGTCAAAAAACAAATTTCCCGGCAAGTCAAAAACAATATTCACACTCGCGCTATCACACCGCTGATGGATAATATGTCTTTTGTTGTTGTCTCGCAGGATACGCAAAATTTAGTGGAAAGAAGAATTGTGCCAAAAGATAAATTCTCTCTACCTGCGCAGATAATTATTTTTCAAAATAAAGTTGCAATCACTTCTCTGGATAAAAATATTTTTACAACAATTATCGAAAATGACTCTATTGCTCTATCTTTCAAGATTATTTTTAATTTTATCTGGGAATTATCAACGCCTATTCATGAAAAAATCTATCAAAAAATAAACACTAAAAAATAAACACTAAAAAAAGAATTCTATGGACAAAAATATTTTTCTTCAACTTGGACTATCGCCAAATGAAACGATTGTTTATGATTTCCTCCTAACCTCGGGAGAGTCTTCCGCAGGACTAATCATCAAAAAAACACCACTGAAACGTGGCGTGGTTTACAATGTGCTAAAAAGTTTACTTGAAAAAGAATTGATTAACCAAAAAAAATCTAATAGAGTGGCTCTTTTTCTACCGGCACATCCGCAAAAACTTTGGAATTTTATTGAAGCCACGGAGAAAAAACTTAACGAATCAGAGAAGATCCTGATGGCCAATATGCCAAATCTTATTTCTAGTTTTAACCTTATTTCCGACCGACCAGGCATTCGAATGTATGAAGGTAGAGATGGGATCGTTAAAGTTCTTAATGACTCCCTAACCACAAAAACTGAGATTCTGACCTATGCGGACATTGAAGGAATGGATAAATATTTGGGGGAGGAAAATGACAAATATGTTGAAAAAAGAATTAAATTAGGCATTAAAAAAAGGGGCGTTGTGGCTAATACCCCTTTTGCGAGAAAATACCTAAAAAACTATGACGAAAATGTAACCAAAATCCGTCTTATTGATGAAAAAAAATTCCCCCTGTCTTTGGAAATGGAGATATACGACAATAAAGTCTCTTTTATGACTTTTTCGGAAAAGAAAATTATAGGTGTAATTATTGAAAACGAAGAAATATATCAGACTCAAAAATCAATCTTCGAAATGATTTGGGAAAATGCCACCCCCTCGAAAAAAATTATCACACCTAAACCTTCACGCTTTGAAGCTCCAGTTCTAGAGGCCAAATAATCTTCTGCTGAATAAGCTCGATCACTTCAGAGATAGTCACTACTTCTTCGAAATCTTCCTGAAATCTCATCTTTGCTTCCTCCTTAGATTTACTTGTCGCCACATAATAATTGACAATCAGCGGTCGTAAAACTTTCTCAAAATATGTTTTCTGGCCTTTTTCACTTAGCACCATAACCTTTGCAGCTGCCAAAAGATTAGTTGAAGCAATCATTTGATTGGATTCAATTGCCAATTCTTCTTCATTTTCTCCTCTATAAGTACTATATGGTTCCCTGAAATTCATAAATTCTCCCCTGTTATTCACATCAAAACTTAAACTGGTAATCCCTTTGGGATAATAAAACTCTGGCAACTCGAGATTCCTAAACCATTCCTCTTGAGATAATCGCCTACCAAGCTCACGCCACTTGATTGCCATCTCCTTAGGATTTTCTGAAATTCTCAATTTCCTAATAGCAGCTTCAATTATTTCAACCCGATTGTTTTCCTCTATATTCTCTTGAAGTTGTCTCATCCCTTCTTTTATTTTTTTAATTTCAACAGAAACGCCTCGAATATCTTTTTGAACTACGCTAATTGCTTTCTTGTCTTTTGGCTCTTTTTCTATTTGGCTACCTTTCCTTTTTAGTTCTTGTGCTTGTTTTCCAAGAAATGCCATTCTTGCTTTTGAAAAATAACTTTCAGAAAAATTATTGAAATAAGCCAGTTGCAAACTAATTTCAACCAAAACTTGGTCCCGATTTCTAATATTTTCAACATCTTGACTCAATTCCGTAATTTCACCGGATCTTTTTCTCAACTCTTCATAGATTGGAATTATCTGCGCCAATAGATCATAGCGAATTTCTTTTTTATGGCCGATTTTCTGCTTAGGGAACGCTAGAATAAAAGCAAGCTCTTCTTTTCCGTACATATCAATTGAGCGCAATGACCGCCATTCTTCTTCTTTTGTTTTTAATTCTTGAAGGACTCTTCCTTGAATTGTTGGCTCGACCAAGCCACTAATAGCCCGTGCCATTACCGGACTGGTTTTTTCCAACTCTGAAATCCTTTTTAACCACTCTTGCACTTTTGGATTTTTCTCTATTCTTTCCTCATATTGTGAGTTTTGAATATTTTCCGTCATAACTATATTTTTCAAGGCAAAAACCTTTTTTACCGACAGATACCACCGTCGATCGCTTTGTCCGTTTTTTATTGCCGCCATTCTCGGATCACTCGGTTTTTGACTTTTCGGCAACACGGCATAATTGTGACGCTGAATCGTGTCTGCCACCAATAACTCCGTTTTTTGCTCTTGATTTTCAAGCCACAAAAGCCAAAGCAGTGCATCAATTGGTTTTCGATAAATTTCATCTTCACCGGGTGGCACACTGCTGATTCCCACTGGAAAATATGAACCATTTTCATTTTTGGGTAATTCCGGTTGGTAATTTTCAATATCACTTGCTAAAAATTTTTGATAGTTTTCGGCAAGACCAGCTGATTCATGACCATAAACGAGTTTCTCCAATTTTTTTTCCAAATTCTGCTGATAAAAAAATAGTTTCTTTAATTTTTCTCTTATTTTACTCTCTGTGGCCAATATATTCTTATATCTTTTGAATCTTGCAAAATCTATTGGATCAATTCTTTCATTTCTTTTTTCAGCTTCCCTTATTTCTTTATAAAAACCCTCATCGATTAGTGCCCCTTCCATATCCAGAGAAGTTTCTTCTGAAACTGCTATGAGTATACCAAGAATTCTCTTGTCTAACCTATCCAATACTTTTTCCGGTCTTTTTTTTATTTCCTTGTCCATCCACCACGCCCTTATCTTGCCATCCGCAATTGCCGCATTAAGTTCTTTGGCAGTTTTATATTTATCCGGATCTCCATAAAGTTGGCAATAAATATTATGATAACTCCCTTCTAAAAACATACTATCTATCAAACTACTTTTTAAATTTTTTAAGTTATCACAAATATTTACCAACTCATAAAGTTGCTTCTTTTCTGTCTCTTGATTATTTTTCAATTTTTCCACTATTCTCCTTACGATTTCATCAATATCTTGTCTGTCAGATACTTTCAGCTCCCTCTGTGCGTTAATGAACAAATCGCTCGCTTTTTTAAAAATCGTTTGCATTAGTTCATTTTTATTCACTTTTTTTTCAAAAAATATTTCTGCATAGATTTTCTCGACATCCTCGGCCGTTTTTTCTGCCCCGTCAACTATTTTAGCATATTCGGAAAACAGCAGACTAGCAGCTTCTGGATTGTTTTTTAGTTATTTTTCCATATTCATTAGCACTTCTCTCATTTTTTCACCAAACTCCAAAGATAGAAATGTCTCAGGTCGATTATTCTCGTCTTCTCTTTGACTAAAAAATTCCTTAACATGTTTTATTTCTTTTTCTGATTCCTTTGCGATGGCTACATTAGCATTTTCAAATCCTTCTTTTTTATACATAACTTTTTTCAAACTATTTAAAGCCTCTTTTATCTTATCAAATAAAAAAAGATGTTTCAATTCTCCGCATTCGCCCATAATATTCCAAGCACATTGTATCATCCATCCAATAACGCTCACCCTTTGCTCGAAAGAAGTTGCGCAAAAATTAAAACAAACAGAGCTGGCAAGCTTTAGACGGTGTTATTGTTTGATATGGCATTCTTTCTAGAAAATAGCCATTTTACTTTCCTATTTATTCTGCAAAACTTTCGGCATTATCTGATTTATCATCGACTCATCATTACAATCATATTTTTTATTTGGCGTATAAAAATTTTTAGTCGGCCCGGAACAGCCACCATTATCATGATTGAGTACGGTTAGAAATGGCATCAAAAAACCCATATTTTGAGAGGTAAATTTTTGATATAAATTCTTAAGCGTTGCGATACGATTAGCCTGACTCATTTTAGCAAAAATATCCATATCATCCCAAGCAAAACCGCTCCAATCCAGATGAAGAAATACATTATTAGCTATTGAACTATAGCGCTTATCCCAAAGAAGCGCCCAACAACCGGAAAATTTGCTTGAACATGGCTGATTTTCAATATTGCCATCACTATCAATTCCTACTCCACCTTCAATATAATCGAACAAACGCAAATATTTTTCATCAGTAATGTCATTAGTTTGCGCTCCAATAATAATTTGCATATTTTTTTCTTTTGCATAACTTCGCATATCATCCAAAACTTTTTTGATTTGCGTTCCTTCAAAAGTGGGATTGCCATCTTGCAATTTAATTTGTCCAAACAAAAAACTTTGAATTCCAATATCCATCGCGCGATGCGTGATTGATTTGAGATATCTGCGATATTCCACATTGTCGATTGATGGTATGCAACTGTTGTTCCCCCAACGATCTTTTGTGCCCTTTTTGCACATTTTATAAAAATTAAAATTGTAATTCCAATTGGGATCGATATATTCTCCTTGTGTTGAAAGCGCCTCAGCCAGAAACATCCCATAAACTAACGGCCTTTTGTTGACTTTTTGCATAATGTTGACCGCTTTTTCAAAATCAGGTTGACTAAGCCATGTTTCCAATGCGCGATGAAGATAAACGCAGTTAGAGCGCTCAATCATATCGGAAATGTCGCTAATCTTTCCATCATATCCAGAAAGAAACCCATCCACAACGCAACCATTTTTTTTAATCTCGTCCATTGAAAACGGTCTGGGAATAAACCCGACGATTTCGCCGGAAGCTTCTGTTGAAATATTATTTTTTAAATTTTCAGATGCATAATTATTTTTTTCAAACAAAAAATTTTTACGATTATGCGCAAACATTAAAACAGCTATCGATAAAAAAAATATCGCCAAGGCAAATATCTTGGTTTTTTTTCCAAAATGCCAAAACGATTTTTTCTTTTCCGGATCATATGAATTGAAATTCATCTGATTTTTGCGTTAAAAAATTAATCGCAAAAAAGCGCACCTTTTATTATAGCTCAAAAAAAGAATAAAATAAAATCGACCGTTATAACTGATTATGAAGTTCGTTAAAATTATTTTTTTCCTCTAGTCGTCGTTTAAAATTTTCAAAAATTTTCGGTCCTTGAGGATTGGGCAAAAAAATCAAAGAATCATCATCCGCCACAATCAAGCTTCCTGGATTTTTTGTGCGAGAATCATTCATGATCCTATTTGTTTGATATTTTTTTAATTTTTCTTCCAAAAATTTTCCGCCAAAAAACGATTCACCAATTTTTCGAATATGCGAAGTTAAAAAATTGTCTTCTATTGTTTTTAACACAGGCAGTTCGATTGGGACATAATTTTTATGATATTTTTTAATCCAGTTATTTGCTTTTTGAAATTTTTTAAAACAAGCAAAACCAAAAACAGGAAGAATAAAAAAATATTCTGATGAAGAAAATATGTCTTGCGTTCCTATTTTTAAAGAACCTGTGGTTATAAAATAATTCAAGCAAATTCGATTAGCAATTTTTTTTCCATAACGACGCACACCTAAGATATGAGTCGCTAATGTTACCAAAATTCTACCGGTAAAAATATGCTCTTTTTCTAAAATAATAAACAGATCAAGGTCGCTTTTTTCTTGAGCATTTTTCATTGCCATACGCCCCGTCACGCCAATCATTCGCACAAATGGAATAATACGCAAAAAGCGAACAACCTTAATTATTCGCTTATATTTTTTTTCAGAAAGCTTGTTGCGTGAAATGCGCTCGGAAACAAGCATTTTTTGCCCACGCAAGAAATAAAAGCCCTGATAATTTTCAATTTTATCTTTTAAAAAATTTTTCTCCAAGCTATTTGTAATATCCGAAAAGCATATTTTTGTCTGTAAATTTTCAACATTTTCCTGATAATTTTCAACCATTAAATATTTCCATATTTCAAACAATGTCAACGGATACATCAAGACATCATAATAACAAATAGTAGCAAAAATATTTTGTTCCAATTCAGCTGGCATAAAATTTTATTTTTCCTAAAGATATTTTCCCGTCCAACTTCTCTTGCATTTTTTCAAATTTTGCGGAACACCGGAATAAACAATTTCCCCGCCGCCACTTCCGCCTTCCGGACCGAGATCAATTACCCAATCTGAATTTTTAATCACATCCACATTGTGCTCCACAACCAAAACCGTGTTGCCTTTATCCACCAAAGCATTCAACACACTGAGCAACTTTCGAATATCTTCAAAATGCAAACCGATTGTCGGTTCATCAAGAATATATAAAGTTTTTCCCGTAGAACGGCGAGCGAGCTCTGTCGCTAATTTTATTCTCTGCGCCTCTCCGCCGGAAAGATTAATGGCGCTTTGCCCTAATTTCAAATAACCCAAGCCAACTTTTTCTAAAGCAATCAGTTTTTCCAAGATCAATTTAGAATTTTTAAAAAAGACGGCGGCGTAGCTTACGCTCATGTCCAATACCTGAGAAATATTCACCCCGCGATATTCAATATCCAATGTTCTTTGATTATATTTAGTTCCATTGCATGTTTCACAGGGGACATAGACATCGGGAAGTAGATGCATTTCAATTTTTTTCTGCCCCTCTCCCTGACAATCCTCACAACGCCCACCTTTCATATTGAAGCTAAACCGTCCGGCATCGTAACCTCGAGCTTTCGCTTCTTCGGTTTCGGAAAACACTTCTCGAATCAACGCAAAAACACCGGTATAGGTTGCAGCATTCGATCTGGGAGTGCGTCCAATCGGCGCTTGATCAACGCTGATAACTTTATTAATATTTTCTACGCCCTTGATTTTTCGATGCTTCCCTGGCAACTCCTTTGATTTAAAAAAATGCTTGGATAGCGATTTGGAAAGAATATCGGAAACAAGAGTCGACTTTCCCGATCCGGAAACCCCCGTAACGGAAATAAATTTTCCCAAGGGAAATATCACATCAATATTTTTCAAATTTCGCTCACTTGCACCAAAAATTTCAATTATCTTTCCCGAACCCTTTCTAATTTGCCTCTTTTCTCCGATTTGTTTTTTTCCATTCAAATATTCTGCAGTTAATGTTTTTGTCTTTAGCATTTTATTTAATTCTCCGGAAAAAACGATTTCTCCGCCATATTCTCCCGCTCCCGGCCCAAGATCAATGATCCAATCAGCGGAACGAATAATCGCTTCGTCATGCTCGACGACTAACAAAGAATTTCCCGCTTCGCGCAATTCATTCATTGTTTCAATTAATTTTTCCGTATCACGACTGTGCAAGCCAATTGATGGCTCATCTAAAACATATGTAATCCCGGAAAGTTCCGACCCAATTTGCGAAGATAACCGAATGCGTTGTCCCTCACCACCGGAAAGAGAATTTGCTCCGCGAGAAAGTGTTAAATATTCCAATCCGACATTTTGCAATGCCTTCGCTCGCAAACGCATTTCCTTGATTAATGGAACAATGATATTCTTTTTAGTTAAGCCAATTTTTTCCCCCTCCAATTCCTTTAAGAAAATAATAAACTCATCTAACGACATGTCCACTATTTGATCAATCGATTTTTCAAGAACTAAAACAGCCAAATATTCGCTTTTCAATCTTTTTCCATAGCACAAAGGACATTCTTTTCCAACCATATATTTTTCAATTTCACTTTTGAAATAGCCAGCATTCGCTTCTTCATATTTTTTTTTCATCGCCGGAATAATGCCTTCAAAAATAATTTTCGGATCATTGGATCCATAAAGAATTATATTCAGTTGCTCCCGACTGATTTTTTTTATCGGAGTGTCGACAGAAAATCCATATTGCTTTCCCAGCACTTCTAAGATATTTGTTCCCCCGGAAAAAATAGAAGATTTTAAGCAAGATCTATTCCATGAAAAAATAGCACCTTCCGCTAATGTTAAATTTTTATTAGGAATAAGCAAATCCTCATCAATCTCTTTGATTATCCCCAATCCCAAGCAATGCTGACAAGCGCCTTCCGGACTATTAAAAGAAAAGTGTTTCGGAGTAATATCCCCCACTTCGAAAGAACATTTTTTGCAAACAAAATCACGATTATATATTTTTTCAATATTATCATTGCAAATCACCATCGCAACACCTCTGCTTAATTTAAAAGCGGTTTCGATTGAGTCTAAAATTCTTTCTTGATCAGGCGTTTTTTTGTTGAGAATTAAACGATCAACCACGACTTCCGCCCTAAAAATATCCTGAAATTCTTTGCGATCCAAAATATCGGCAGTCAGTATTATTTTTTCATTTATTCGCAAACGCGCATAACCAAGTTGACTAATATTTTTCAGAGATTCTTCCCATTTTCCATCTCGATTACTCAGTTTGCCTAAAATAATTATGTTACTTTTATCCGGAAAATCCAAAATATCATCCAACACTTCTTGATTACTGATTTTTTCCAATGGAGTTTTGCAATGCGGACAATGTGGAACACCGATTTTTGCGAAAAGGATTCGCAAATAATCATAAATTTCCGTAAGAGTTCCAACTGTTGAGCGAGACGATCTTCCTATACTTCTTTGATCGATTGAAATTGTCGGGGTTAAATTTTCAATTCGATCAACATCCGGCTTGGCAGAAACATCCAAAAACTGGGTTGCATAGCTTGACATTCCTTCCAGATAACGCCGATTTCCTTCAGCATAAATTACATCAAAAGCCAAGGATGATTTTCCCGATCCGGAAAGTCCGGTAATAATCACCAATTTATCTCGCGGAATTTCCACGTCAATATTTTTAAGATTATTCACGCGCGCTCCGCGCACAATTATCTTGCTTTTATCGGAAAGATTTTTTTTTATCATTTTGAAAAAATAAAAAGTTAAAATGCCCCATTAGAGAAATATTTTACTCTATTTTTTTACTTTTGGCAAGCACGGCACATTCTCTCTGTGAATCTCAAAAAAACTTAAAAAATTCTGCACTATTTTAAGTAATGCTCTAATGTATAGATCCAATTTTCATCATTTTCTCCGCCCGAATCTCGAACTTTACTTTTTTCATTCAACAGCCATTCCAAATATCCCCGGTTATTTATCGCAACATCAGAAATTTTTTGCCCATTATACTTGCCAAAATTAAATTTTTTAATCAAAACCGGACGAGCGGAAATAAGTTGCATTTCTGTTAAAATTTTTTGCGAGTCTTTTTCTTTTTCCGCCATTTTTTCAAAATAGAAATCAAATAATTTTTCCAAAACACGAATATCGCCCAATGCATTATGCGCCTGAGCATTGGAAACATTCAAATCAAAATAATAACGCAAATATTGCATTGCGTATCGAGGAATGTCTCCATCCACATCGAGATATTGAGCTAATTTAAATGTATCAATCATTTTTGAAATTTCTATATTCTCACGCCTAAGCATTTCCGCATCAAATGGAGCGTTATGCGCTACGAGAACATTCCCCTCGGCAAAGATTTCCACTAAAGCTCTATGCATCACAGAATTCACAAAAGGCTCTTTTTCCGCAACCATCCTATTGGTGATGTGTGAAACGGCCATCGCATCAATTTCAATCGGAATTGGAGGCTTAAAAAGTGCGTCAAATTCTTGATTACGAAATTTATAGGCCACTTGACACAAGCGGCTATCCGGTCCCGTTCCGGTTGTTTCCGTATCTAAAAAAATTAAATTCAATTTATGCATAATTAAATTTTTTTAATAAAAATAAAATGCCCCATACCATCAATCAAAACTTCTTTTTTGAGATCTGCTTCTACTAATTCACCGGCGGAGATGCTATTTGCTAAAGTTTCCTTGGCGATAAGCTCGCCAAATTTTGCAAAAACTTCTTCCGCTCCAACATAACCAACGCGGATATGATTATCCACCTCATAACCGGCCTCTTTTCGCATCTCTTGAATCGCTCTCACCAGCTCGCGCGCCGTGCCTTCGAGTCGCAACTCTGGGGTGATTTTCGTGTCGAGTAAAATATTTTTTTCTTGCGCCTCATCCGCTAAAATATTTTTTACATTTAATTCTTCTTGCATAACTTCCAAAAGTTCCGCATTTTCAATTTTATGTTTAATTGTGACTCCGGACAATGGCTGGCGCACTTTAATTTTTGAAAGCGCACGCTGTTGCAAACCTTCACTGATAATATCGCGGACTTTTCTCATTTCAACATTTAATTTTTCATCAATCAATTTTTCGTTACTCATTGGAAATTCGACCAGATGCACAGATTCTTCGTCAGTTAAATTTTTATACATTTCCTCCGCAATAAACGGCGTAAATGGCGCCATTGTTTTGGTTAGCCACACCAAAACATAGTGCAATGTTTCATAAGCATTATTTTTATCATCATCATTTTCACTTTTCCAAAAGCGCTTGCGACTTCTTCTGATATACCAATTGGAAAGATTATCGACAAAAAGCTCAAACGGTCTTGTCGCTTTCACAAGATCATAGCTCTGCATATTAGCATCCACCTCCCCAATTAGTTTATGCAACTCTGAAATAATCCAACGATCTAGTAAATTTTTCGAGTCAGACACCGCGCCTAATTTATTTTTAGGCTCCCACTGATCCACTCCGGCGTAAAGCGTAAAAAAGGCATAGCTGTTCCAAAACGTTGCCAAAACTTTTCTTTGAATATCACCAATCGCTTTTTCTGAAAAACTGATATTTTGCGCATTCAAAAGCGGAGATGACAAAAGATACAAACGCAATGCATCCGCGCTATATTTTTCCAAAACCAAATTGGGATCGGGATAATTACCAAGCGATTTTGACATTTTTTTACCATCCGATCCGGCAATTGTTCCGGTTGTTACTACATTTTTAAAGCTTATTTTGCCAAAAACACCCACTGCGATAACATGAAGAACATAAAACCAAGCTCTTGTTTGCGCAATATATTCTGAAATGAAATCAGTCGGAAAACTTTTTTCAAATAACTCTTTATTTTCAAACGGATAATGAAACTGAGCAAATGGCATCGATCCTGATTCAATCCAAGAATCAAACACTTGCGAAACTCGCCTCATTTCACCATCGCACTTTTCACACTTAAATGTAATGTTATCCACGCCCGGCCTGTGATAATCAGACAATTCTATTTTGGACAACTCTTTGAGCTCTTCATATGATCCGACAACTTTTATTTCTTGGCATTTCTCGTTTTCACATTTCCAAACCGGAATCGCCGTACCAAAATAACGGTCGCGCGAAATATTCCAATCCGGCGCGCTTTCAATTCCTTTTTGAAATCGGCCATACTTCAAAAATTCCGGATACCAATTGATTTTTTCATTTTCCAAAAGCAACTTCTGACGAATTTTGGAAATATTCACATACCAAGCCGGCTGAGCCTTATAGATTAGTTTTGTATGGCAACGATGGCAATGCGGATAACTGTGCGTAATTTGCTCGCGCCTAAAGAGAAAATTATTTTCTTTCAACCATTTTACGATTTCCACATTTGCGTCCCAAACTTTTTGACCCTGCCACTCTCCTTCCATAAATTGCCCTTCCTCATCAACATTCATAATAATTGGCAGATCATTAGTCTTTCTCACATTAAAGTCATCTTCGCCAAAAGCTGGCGCAAGATGAACTATTCCCGATCCATCCTCCGTTGTTACGAAATCCCCAATAATTACTCGATAACCGCGTTCAATTTCGTGTGGGAAAATTGGCTCGTATTCCATACCAACCAAATCTTTGCCTTTATATTCTTCAACCGTTTCAATCTCACCCTCTTTAAAAACATTAGCCACTCGCTCTTTCGCTAAAATATAATTTCCATCATCAGTCTTAACTTTCACATAATCAATATCCTTCCCAACCGCTAGCGCAACATTCGCCAAAAGCGTCCAAGGCGTCGTTGTCCACACCAAAAAATATGCATTTTCTTCACCTTTCACTTTCATTTTCACATAGACCGAAGGGTCACTATCCATCTCATAGGAATTGTCCATCGCGATTTCAAAATTTGAAAGCGGAGTGGAACAGCGCGGACAATAGAGTGACACACGCACATCTTCATAGACAAGTCCTTTTTTATAAAGTTCGGAGAACGCCCACCAGACCGACTCCATATAACCTTTATCCATTGTTTTGTAGGCGCCTTTAAATTCCACCCAGCGACCAACGCGATCAACCACCTCTTCCCATTCTGAGGCAATTTGAGAAGTTTCACGAAGACAGGCTTCGTTGAATTTATCCACTCCAATCTTTTCAATATCCTTTTTGCTTTTGAGTCCAAGCTTTTTTTCCACCATATTTTCCGCCGGTAATCCATGACAATCCCAACCCCAACGACGCTCAACACGATAGCCCTTCATTGTCCAATATCTTGGCACAGCATCTTTTACGATTGAAGATAAAAGCGTACCATAATGCGGCACACCAGTGATAAATGGTGGTCCGTCATAAAAACTATAATATTTATCTTTACTTCTCTGCTCCACCGACTTTTTAAAAGTTCCGTCTTTTTTCCAAAATCGAATCACCTCTTTTTCCATCTCACTATATTTTTTTCTCGTATCAACTTTTTTAAACATATTTTTTAAATATAAAATTAAAAAAAATCCCCATGCAAATAAACTGCATAAGGACGAATAAATCGTGGTACCACCTTAATTCCCCCGACATCATGTCAAGGCTTAATAACAGCATTAACGGGCTTACCCGGAAGAGTCTAATTTTCCATCCTATTGACGAAATTTCTTTCTTCAGACTTCGGAATTGATATTTCCTCAAATGTCTTTTTAATTGTGATTTAATTCTAAACTATTTTTGACTTTTTAGCAAGATTACTATGAAAGGGTTGCGCTTACTTAACCGCAACCCTTTCATTCTATTTATTGTTGGCAAAATTTTTCCGGCGCATCATAATTTATGATGCTTGAGGTGCCGGATTTTTTGAATAACTCTTTATCTGCCAGAGGCGAAGCAGTTGCCTCAAAAAGAAGTTGGACAACTGCAACATAATTATCACGGTTTTCCGATGTTACTGAAAAATCATGATAATACCCACTAGAACTCGGCCTTGGAGAATATGTCGTTTGCAGTCCAAGATGCTGGCTAATGAACCAAGCGCAAATTGCATATATTTGCCGAAATGCATGCCAATCTCCTTGGTTGTCGGTGGATTTTAAAAATGCCTGTTTGAAAGTCAACCCGCGACTTTCTTCCAAAGCATTTTGATAGGACTCTCCCACCATATTTGGTCCATAGCCATACCATCGATATCGATCCGACTGGTTGGCTCCATAGCTCATCGGCTCAAGTAGCCGATATTCAAAATCTCCATTCCATTTCTGACCATCGGTAATTAGCCTCTGAGCAATCTGCGCTTTTGTAAGCATCGCGACAACATTGCCATCATTTTCTTCCGTCGCCAAAACAATAATTTCGGCAGGCGTCAGACTATGCTTAGCGCTATCATTTTTCCATGCATCCAGCACAAGTCCCCACTTAGCCAGCAATCCACAAGGATCTCCGCTTCTTTCATTGGTTACCGTTTCGGATTGCAAAAATTGAGAACCGGAAAGATTGCTAAGCTTTTCAAAACCAGCCGAATCAGAAATCTTTCCATTATAGAAATTGCCCGCCATAGCGAAATTACACGCCGACAAAATAGCCACCACAAACAAAAAGATTTTTTTTATCATCTCATGCTCTCCTCTTTAATAATGTAAAAGAAAAATTTCTATTTGCAACAATTTGCCAATAGATAGTCAATATAGCAGAATATTTTTGATTTGACAACCTCTCGACACTCAAAAAAATACATCCTGCTTTCTGTCTGATTTTTTTATTGCGTTAAATCATTTTCACCAGACACACTCAATTTAAAACCGCGTTGGCAATTTCTATTTGTCGGCATGTCAAAACCAACCACCGCACCAATAACAATTATTGGCTTTTCAGAATTTTTTGCTAAATTATTGATTTTCTTAACTATATTTTCTTTAGTATTTTTATTACCAGAAATATCCACTTCCAAATTTGCTTTTGGCAAATTGCCGGGAATATCTTGAATAAAAAATTTTTCAGCGGAAATATTATTACGATCAAGATAACCTGATATTGAAACGATTTTTCCTTCACAAGAAGATGTCTCTCCGCACCCAGCCTTGCAGTTAACAAAAATCTGAGAGATACTATTATTTTTTTTATATTTAAAATAAAAAAACCAAGAAAACCCGATAATTAAAAATAAAAATCCAATAATCATTGTGATGTTTTTTATTTTTTTACCATTTTTCATTTTTTATTTTTAAAAAATTATTTCAAACTCTCATATAATGCCAATGTTTCTTTCGCACATTTTTCCCAATTAAATTTCTCCACCTGTTTTTTGCCTTTTTCGCGATAATCATTTTTTAAATCTTCATTTTGCGAGAAATCAAACATTGCGTCGGCAATTTCCTCTGCGTCAAAAGGATTAATCAATTTCGCCGCATTTCCGACAATTTCTGGAATAGAAGAAACATTGGAAAGAATCGCCGGCACGCCGGTTGCAAATGCTTCAAGCACGGTTGTGCCAAAACCTTCGTAAAGCGACGGCATCACAAAAAAATCCGCCTGAGAAAAAAGCGCCTGCACATCATCTCCAACCACATATCCGGTAAAAATCAAATCCTTTTCAATTTCCAAATCTTTTGCCATTTGCTTATGTTCAGTTGCCAGCCAACCTCTTTTTCCAGCAATAATCAATTTATAATTAAATATTTTTTTCTCGGAAAAAAATTTTTTTCTAAAAATGGCAAAAGCTTCCATAAGACGAGCAATGTTTTTTACCGGCTCAATCGTTCCTAAAAATAAAATATATTTTTCATCAATTAAAAGATTATAGCGCTTTAATGTTTCAGCGCGTGCCACTGTTGATTTTTCCGATAAACGTTTGTCGTATCCGCTATAAATCACTTGGATTCTATCTTCCGGAATCTTAAAAATATCACGAATATCATTTTTGGTTGATTGAGAAACTGCAATCAGTTTATCCGCTTTTTTAATGGCAAAGCTTAACATTGCTTTTGCTTTGGCGCGAACTAAGGGCGGAAAAGCTTCCGGAACCTTAATTGCCGCCAGATCATGAATAGTCGCTACTGTTTTTCCGCGATAAGAAGCAGGAATCCTGCTAAGAGGAGAAGTTGTATGGAGTATGTCCAATTTTTCTTTCGCCAAAGTCGCAGTACCCAAAATTTCGCTATATGCTCCCGGCAAATATTTTTTATAATCGGAAAACGGATAAAATTTTATCTTAACATTTTTCTTTGAAAATTTTTCAATATCTTTCTCGCGCGCACGAAAATCAAAAAACAAAACATATTCATTTTCATGATCAATTTGCAAAAGATGGCGAATAAGCTGATAGGTATAATGTCCCGCCCCAATCGCCTCACCCTTGTCTGGATTAAGAATATTGCGTGCATCAATGCCTATTTTCATATAATTCCATTATATTGGGTTAAGATTTAATTTGAATATCTCACACCCTTATAATAGCACTCTTTTGCCTGTTTCGTCCAGCTTTTTATTGGCTCAAAACTGAGTCGATGAATCGGACATGGCCCATATTTTTTTAGCGCTTCCAAATGAACCCTTGTTCCATAGCCCTTATGTTTGGCAAGACCATATTCCGGGTACAGCTCATCCTCTTTGCAAATCATTCGATCTCTCGTCACCTTAGCAATAATTGAAGCTGCTGCAATTGACTTGGCTAATTTATCTCCACTGACAATTGCCAGTTGCTCCAAAGATAAACTAGGAATAATTTTATTACCATCCACTAACACGATACATCTTCTATCCTGTATCAATTCTTTTTGATTTTTTTGAAAATCAGTAATCGCTTTTTTCATCGCCAGAAAACTTGCTTCCAAAATATTAATTCGATCAATCGTTTTATGATCACAAACTCCCACGCCTACATAGAAATGCTCATAAATAAAATCAAACATCACTTCGCGTTGTTTTTCCGAAAGAGTCTTTGAATCTCGAATAAAATTCCATCTTTTATCTTCCAAATTCAAACTTTTAAAATTCTTAAGCGTCGCCACACTTGCCACAACCGGTCCGGCCAATGGTCCGCGTCCGGCTTCATCAATCCCCAAAACAAAATCAAAGCCGGAAGCTAATAATTTTTCTTCATATTCAAATGTTGCGATAGCTTTTGCCATCTTATTCATATTCTAGTTTATTCGCAACTTAAGAAAAATAATTCTAATTCTCCGGATTCATTTCATCCCTTGTGTCAATCTTTCTAAAATAAAAGTCTACATCATCTATCCATTTTTGAACGGCCTGTTTACTATCCCAAGAACAATCATAACCGCATTTCCATGGAGAAACCATTTTTTCCGGTGTATCATTTTTTTCATCATACACCAATGTGTTAATCCTGTTCGCCACTGCAGCCACGGCTTCTTTGCGACTATTAAAACAAGTATGCCCTCCCGTTCCCATTCTGTCAGTTTTCTTGCGAAAACCCCAATAATTAAAACAATCCTGATCATCCAGAACCGGAGCATGCTCCCCCCATGAACTTTCTTTTCTGGCAATAGCAACAATGAAAGCCGCAACAACCCGATCTTGTTTGGCAATGTATGGAACCATTGCTTCAATAGGATAGCCTCTGACCATATCTCTTAATGTTTTTTCAAAATCAGCATTCTTTTTAGATGATAGCTCAGCCAAAATTTTTGCCGTATAATCATTTCTCTCTCTTTGAACAGCTTCCTGATTGATTGTTTGCGCACCCAAAACTTGAGCTGTTTTTGGCAAAGAAGAAACTACCCCGTCTTCTTGAGCATGCGCTCCTTGTCCCAAGTAGCGATAAATCATTGTCATTAAAAACATTCCGAAAATAAGCGAGCTTACAAGAGAAATGTTCCACATTCGCACTATTCCGATTCCATGGGTATAGCCACGAAATGCATCTGCGATATATTGTCTGAAATCAGAATAACGCTCTTTTAATTCAAAATAATAGAAATTTTCCTTTTTAGCATAATATGTTTTTTTTCTGTCATAACGAAAACCGACACAATCGACTCTTTCCGTAAAAAATTCCACCTTTTCGCCGGAACGAATTTTTTTTAATTCTTTTTGCGTAAAATACAATTTCGAATCACGAGTAGTGAACTGTTTAACTTGTCCATATTTATGGGAAAATAAAACGGAAGAGTTTTTATTCTTCAAGGCAAATTGCGCCAAATCATAATCAAAATCCCTTTGCTTGCGTTGTTCTTTGAAAATACCATCAACTGAAGATTGTTTTTGTATTTTTTGCATCGGTTATTTTTATATTCTTCAAAACCACCTTGATAAATTATACTATATCTTTTCTTTTTCGCCAAAACAATATCACAACTCCGCAAAAAAACATCACTAAACTAAGAATTTGCCCCATACTTAAGCCACCAACCAATAAACCTATTTGAGCGTCAGGTTGTCGAAAAAATTCTCCGACAAAACGCATCGTGGAATAACTCATTAAATACCAAGCTAGAATCTTCCCTTTGAAATTCGCGCTGTTTCTTATTTTCCAAAAAAAAATAAATAATAAAAAACCCTCTAAAAAAGCTTCATACAGCTGTGATGGATAACGCAAAACTTGCAAAACATCACCAGGAAAATACATTCCCCACCACTTATCGGTTATACGTCCATACAATTCGCCATTTAAAAAATTTCCGATTCGCCCAAAAAAATACCCCGCTGGGATAGCCGGAAAAATGAAATCCGTTATTTGCCAAAAATCAAGCTTGTTTTTTTTCGCAAAAACAAGTCCACAAACAAGTGCCCCGACCAGTCCGCCATGATAACTCATCCCGCGAATTCCAATTAATTTTCCGCTAGAGAGATCAAATGGAGATACAATCACCAGAGGATTAGCTAAATAATAAGCCGGGTTATAAAAGAACACATAGCCTAAGCGGCCACCAATTATTGCTCCAATAAAACAAAAAATTAAAATATCCAGCAATTGTTCTTCTGATATTTTACTCTCTCCCAAAATCAATCTTTTGCGTAAAAGCAAATAAACCGTAGAAAAACCCGCCAAATACATAAAAGCATACCAGCCAAAAAAATATTGGCCGATATGAAAAATTTCCGGATTTATTCGATAAGGTAAATACTGATAAAATTCCAAAAAATTATTCATTTTTCAGTTTCCTATTATTTTTTGTGACAACTTTTTCTTTTTTAGGCTTCTTTCCTTCGGAAGAAAACCTTGCTAAATAATAACTTGCTATCGCCATAATCAAAGTAATGAAAATTGCGTAAACAAGCTTGGCCTTAACTCCATTTTGATTTTGCGGAAAAAGATATTCTATAAGAGATTTTATTGCATCATTCCACGCCAAGCCAGCTACTAACCCAAAGGCTGTAATCACATAATCAAATGTTCTTCTGCCAACTTCCTTTTTGACTTCAACCAGATCTTCTTTTAATTTTATATTAATCTTAGGCATAAAAAATTTTATTTTTTCTTTTTAAAGCGCTCGCTATGAGCTTATCCAAAAACTGAGAGAAATTCATCCCGCTTGCCTTAGCCGCTTGAGGAGCAAGGCTGGTAGCAGTCATTCCCGGGATGGTGTTTATTTCCAAAAAATAAATCTCTTTTGAATCCTTTTTCCAAATAAAATCCGCCCGCGCCAAATCGCGACAACCCAGAGCTTTAAAAATTTTTATCGCATTTCTTTGTACTTTCTTTTGAATTTCTTCAGGGATATTTGCCGGACAAATTTCTTGCGAACCGCCAACTTGATATTTTGCTTTATAATCAAAAAAACTAGAAAGTTTTGGAATAATTTCAATAACCGGCAAGGCCTTGGGAGTTTTTTCTCCCATAATTCCAACGGTCAGTTCTCTACCTTTAATATATTGTTCCAGCATAACTCTTTCTCCATAATACAATGCCCTTTCAATCCCTTTTTCCAGCTCTTGTTTATTTTTAACAATGTCTATGCCCACCGAAGAGCCTAATTCGATTGGCTTTATTACAATGGGAAAATTTATTTTTTCGACAATACTATCTAATTTATATTTTTTATTTTTTTCAACAATAATTTCCTTCGCTACCTTTAATCCATATTTTTTAGCGATTATTTTTGTTTTTTGTTTATTCATTGCTAAAGAGGAAGCTAGTGCACCGGAAAAAACATACGGCACAGAAAGCATATCCAACATTCCCTGCAATCGCCCATCTTCGCCATAAGGACCGTGCAAAATCGGTAAAATCAAATCTACTTTTCTTAATAATTCAAAAACATTATCATTCTTTTCCGATAAAAAATCCGCATCCTTTTCAACCCCTCCTTCTTCTTGCGCCTTTACTAAATTAAAATCCAAATACCTCATCCCATCATCTTCAAAAAGCCAAGCGCCTTTTTTGGTAATTGCAATGGGAATAATAATATAGCGATCTTTATCAATAGCATCAATAACCTGCTTCGCCGATTTCAAAGAAACCTCATGCTCATTGGAACGACCACCAAAAATGATACCCAATTTTATTTTTTTCATAAATTCGAAAAAAAAATTACATCTTTATTCTATCATTTTTTCAAAATAAAATCCATTCCGATATGCGAAATGGATTTATTTTTTCAACTTAAAAATAAACTCTCTTAATTTCCAACAGTTGTTGGCGCAGTTGGAGTAGTCGCAGCAGTTGAAGCGGAAGAATTTATTGTAGATGCTGTTCCAAAAGCTTTTTTCAATGTGATTCTGGCTTGCTCCATTGTTGTTTTGAAATCAGAAAAAGCCTTATCAATAGCGGACTTTCTTGTCACTACTAAAGTAGCTACGGTCGAATTGATTTTGGTTGTATTTTGTTTGTCCAATTGGGTCTGAGTACGAATTGATTGCATTCCGCTTTTCAAATTAGCCATTACGGCTTTCGCGTCTACGCCTGCTGCGCAATCTGTTTCAGCCTTACTCCATAAAGCTTGTCTGGAAGTCGCCGATCCCGAAACTAATTGTTCGATTTGTCCTTGTCTTGTCATAATTGCATTTTGCATACCGGCTCTAAAAGTTTTAATGGCACTATCGACAGCTGCTCGCCTTGTCGCAATAGCCGCATTGGTTGTAGCTTCAAAATTAGCAATAGCCGTCTTTTGAGCATCGGTTTGCGCTTTTGCTTCAAGCGCGGAAAATTGATTTTTTTGATTAACATCCCAACCCGTCCTCAGACCAGCTAGTTTAGCATCTTGCTCACTTTCTTTTGTTGTCCAGTTAGTTAATCTCGCCGTATTTCTAGTTTTAATTTGATTCTCTTGATCACCTGCTTTTTGCTGAAATGCTCCTGCCCGTTCAGTAATTCTTTCGCATATATTTCCGTTTGATTTGACTTTATTAACAACTCCTTGTCCATTACTTTTTGCACTTCCGGTGGTATTATCAGTCGCAACGGGTTTATTGGAAATACCCTGTCCATTACCATTGTCCGCCAAAACACTGCTCATAGAAAAAAACATGCCAAAAACAATCAAGAGCGAAAAAACTTTTTTATAAACTGTTTTGATCATATGTGTTATTTAAATTATTAGTGTCCGCACTACTATCTACTGCCGAAGTAGCATCAGTACTATCGCTTGTGGCCTGTACCTTTTCCTTATCCGCTCCATCAATAATCGCATTAACCGCGTCATCAGGATTTCCCGTAGCCTTTGGTAGTGTGGCAGGATCTATCGCTACTGGAACATTGGTTGTCTCAGTACCTGAAGAATTATTTGTTTTTTGCGTTTGCGTAACATTTGCGTTGGATGTTTCATTTTTTACAGCGCTATTTGTTGTTGTGCCGTTGCCAGAACCACAACCGGCTAAAAGCAAAACTGTCGCACCTAAAATAAAACCGGCTAAATTTTTTTTCATATAAATTATTTAATTTTTAAATTAATTAATATTCGAATATCAAGAGTATCGACCGAAACTCTTTTTTGTTTATTCTATACAACAATCAATCGCTTTTCTCACCAGCTCACCCAATTTTCCCATAAAGCCACTTCGCTCGGCAATCTCTGCGGTTTTTGTTGAACTTGCGATTGAAGAACTATTCATTTGAACAGGAGAAGCCCCTGCTGATTTGTTTTTCTCATCATCATGTCGATTTAGAGAATCCTCATCAATTTTTTTAATATCCCTCGTATCAATCACTTTCATATTAATGCCCCAAAACAGCGAGTAGAGATCGTAGGCCTTTTGGAAAAGCGCCTGCGCTTTTTCTTTTCTGCCCATCCCTTGCTGTTTTGTCCCCACTTCCATCAGGCGCATTGAAGCCGCAAGTAGATGCTTTGAGATGCACCATTCTTCTCCTTGCGGATCTTTGACAATTTCTCGCAAGAGTTCTCCGCGCATTTTTCGCGCCTCTTGCAAAAGATCAAAATATTCCGGCTTTTGTAGTTTTGCTCCCGTGAAAAAGAAATGCTCTTCAATGCTCACGAGATTCATAATCGCAATCGACAAATCTTGGTCCGACGAAAGGTCTAACTTATCTTGCTTTTTCATCTGATCGATTTTTTCCACAAATTCATTCAGACTTTTGATTTTATTTTCTTCCATATGTCTATTACTTTAATGTTAAATAATAAAAAAGCGAGCTTAAAATTAAAAGCGACGCGACTGGAATAATTACTTTTTGAAAAGGAACATAAACCTTGCCATCATTTTTTTTCTTTAATTGTAAGTGCCACATTCCAGCGAAATAAAAAAAGAAACTACCAAAAATTATTCCTAAAAGCAACTTATCCACGCCCCAAAAACTATGTCGCGCCTGCCCCATAAGGCCAATAAAATAAAGCGGAATAATTGTAAACAAATAATAGCCGGCATAAACTAAAAATGTTTTTAGTTTAAAACTGATCTTTTTCCCCTTCATCCATTCCAAAGTCCATGCGGAAAGCGCCACAAGTAATGCGCCAATCCAAAGACCGGTTACCGTGTCATCAATCCCCAAATAATGTGAAAGCTCAAGCCCCGCCCCTACTGCCACCACACAAACCGGACAGAATGCCCGCACTGAAAAAATAGGCAAAAAAACCACCAAAATTAAAAGCAAAAAAAACTTCTTTTTAAACTTCTCAGCGACCATTTATTTTATCTTTAAAAAATTGCATTATTTCATCTTGCCCTATATAACATTTTTCTTTTGTCCACAAAAATGGAACTGCTCCGATATTATTCTTATCGAATTGACTGCACGATTCTTGCTTTTTCATCATAAAATCAGCATTGGCGCTATTATGATTAACTTCTCGTTCAGAAAAAATAACCTTATTTTTTATATTATTATCCGCAACATATTTTTCCACAATTTGACAATGCGGACATTCTTGACCATAAAACAAAATGATTTCCGAATCATCAATAACTGGCGCTTGCGCTTTTTGATTCACACAACCGCTTAACATAAAAATTCCAAAAAACAGTAAAAAAATCTTTAAACTATTTTTTTTCATAAAATTCAAAAGCTAAAATTAAATTTCAACTTAGTAAATTATAACAATAGCCGAAATATTTCGCAAGTCAAATCTACAAAAAAAACAGCTCCGATTACTCGGAACTGTTTTTAAGATTTCTAAAGATAGCTTAGTATCTTTTTCCACCACGAAATCCACCATCTCCGCCTGATTTTCGAAAACCACCAGTTCTTGGTCGTTCCTCCATCGGACGAGCTTCGTTAACAGTCAAAGTTCTTCCTTCGAACTCTTTTCCATCAAACATAGCAATAGCTTTTTGTGCTTCCTCATCAGAAGACATTTCCACGAAACCAAAACCTTTTGAACGTCCAGACATTTTATCAATGATGATAATTGCTGTCTGAACAGCTCCTGCTTGAGAAAAATAATCCTTCAAGCCGTCTTGGGTTGTGCTGTAGGATAGACCTCCTACATACAAT
>JAJYBE010000053.1 GCA_021779205.1 bacterium | reverse complement strand
ATATAAAAATAAATCTGATTTTGTTATGCCGCAAAAAAGGATGAATGAAGTAAAAAGTTTTGTAGAGCGAGGACTGGAGGATTTTAGCGTTTCCAGGCTTAAGAGTAAAATGGCTTGGGGCGTGCCGGTTCCGGGTGATGATGAACATGTGATGTATGTTTGGTTTGATGCGCTGGTTAACTATATTTCGACTTTGGGTTGGCCAAATAAATTGGAAAATTTTGAAAAATTTTGGCCGGGCGTGCAAGTTTGCGGAAAAGATAATTTGCGCCAGCAATCGGCGATGTGGCAGGCAATGCTTATGTCAGCGAAACTGCCAAATTCCAAGCAAATTTTTGTAAACGGTTTTATTACAGTGGATGGTAAAAAAATGAGTAAATCCTTGGGCAATGTTATTTCACCTTATGAAATGGTGGATAAATTCGGCACAGATGCCACGCGTTATTTGCTTTTGGCGGGAGTAAATTTTGGAGAAGATTTTGATATTACTTGGGAAAAATTAATTGAGAAATATAATGCGGATTTGGCAAATGGATTGGGAAATTTGGTTTCGCGGGTAATTAAATTATCGGAAAATATCGAATCGAAGGTTCAACCTTCGGAAATCGAAGGTTCAACCTTCGGAAATTTGATTGATAATGTGGAGCTAAATCAGGCGCTAGAATATATCTGGAAAATCGTTGCCGATAGCAATAAGTTTATCGGGGAGAATAAGCCGTGGGAGCTGGCAAAAACCGACAAGATTAAATTTGAGAAAGTAATGGAAAAACTTTTGTCAGATATTGCATTAATTTCAGATTTGCTTTTGCCGTTTATGCCGGAAACTTCCGAAAAGATTAAAAAAGCGCTGGAAACGAAGAAGCTGGAAGAGGTTTTGTTTCAAAGAATGAAATGATTATGCTAATCGAAACGCACTCGCATTTAGACGACAAACAATTCGACGCGGATCGCGATGAGGTAATTGCGCGGGCTTTTTCCGGTGGTGTGAAAAAAATCATTAATATTGGCGCTGGACTGGGAAGTAGCTGGCGTAGCGTGGATTTGGCTGAAAAATATAAAGATATTTTTTGCGCCATTGGACTTCATCCGCATTATTTTATGGAATACGGTGAAAAAAGTTTTGACAAATTTGATGAATTTAAAACTCTATCTCCTAGTAAAAAATTAGTGGCAATCGGAGAAATCGGTTTGGATTATTTTATTCCTGATGGAGGTATGATTACCGAAGAGCAAAAAAAATTGCAGAAAAAAGGTTTTATGCTTCAACTTGAACTTGCAAAAGTTTTGAAATTACCGGTTATTTTGCATTGTCGCGGATCGCGTCCGGTTGCGCCAAGCATATATCGCGAAACGGAGGATAGCTATGAAGATATTTTTGAAATTATTTCCAAATTTTCAGAATTGAATTTTGTTTGGCATAGCTTTGGCGGAAGATTGGAGTTTGCGGAAAAAGTTTTGAAAAAGGAAAATATGCTATTTTCTTTTTCCGGAAATATTACTTATAGCAAGCCAAATGCAGAAATTTTTGAAGTGCTTAGAAAAATTCCGATTGAACGAATTATGCTTGAAACCGATTGTCCCTATTTGGCACCGGTTCCAATGCGGGGAAAAAGAAATGAACCAAGTTATGTCAAATATGTGGCACAAAAAATTGCTGAAACAAAAAGATTGGAGATCGAGGATTTGGCGAAAATCACAACCGGGAATGCTGAAAAATTTTTTGGGATTTAGATTTGAAATAAAAATTTATTTTTCTTTTTTAATTTCTTGAGGATAGGGTATAATAAATTTGAAAGATAATTTATTAATTTAATTTTATGTTAAAAAAAATCAAAGTCTTTACGGGAATTGTTTTAGTGATGTTTTCAGTTGCCTCATTAATAGTCGCTGTTTTAAAAATTTGGGAAGTAATTAACGGCGAGATGGCAAATGAGGCATTTTTAAAAATAGCTTATACTTTTGGTGCGCTTTTCATCACTTCACTAGTTGTCTTTTTGGTGGTTAATTTTATGGAGGAGAAAAAGTAAATTAATGTTCAATTGCTTAAGTCCTGCCACTTTTTTAGTTATCCACCACACTGATTATTATACAGCCATCAGTAATTGACAGGTTTTTTCGGTTTGTTATAATTTAAGTAGGCTTGGAATTAATGCGCATGGATGAAGTTTTTCATTCTAGCACCATTAATGTTGGATATTTTTATTTTAATCGGAATTAAGCGGTTTGGCCAATCTCATCTTCGTAGATATTAATTATGATTTTTGCAGATCGAGCATTCGTTTTTATTTTAAATATTTTTTTAATTTTTTATTTTTTAAAAAGAAAATTATGTCTAAGTTTGAAAATCACATGAGTTTGGGTCAAGAATCCAATAAAAAAGAGGAAGAAACTGCGGAGTCAATAAACAAAGATATGGCTGAAGCAATGAAATCCGGTAATTATGACAAGGTTGCGGAGCTTGCACAGAAGGCAAAAGAATTGGAAGCGGCAAAAAATGAAAGGGCGAAAAGCTCAACTGAAGAAGTTGCGGAGAGAGGAAGTGAATCAAAATCGGCAGGAGCCGAAAGTTATGAAAAAAACAATGCCGAAGCGGTTGAAGACAGAAAAATCGAAAATTATGTCGAGGCAAACAAGGAACAAATAAAAGGCTCTGCAGAAAAATGGCTGAAAGCAAAAGAAGCTGGATTTGGAGAAAAAAATAAATGGATGTTAAGACTCGCTGGACTTGGCGCTGCAGTCGCAGGATCAGTAGAGGTAATGCTACATGCCATCAACAATCCAGATGTTTTAGCGTTTGGTCAAAGAGGTGCGGACGCAGGAACTGAAGTAGCAATTGCAGTTGCAATCGTTACTATTGGTGGCGCAATTGCTGGCGGTATGATTGGAAAATTTTCTGATTTCATAAAACGTAAAAAACAAAAAAATAACAAATAAATATTCACTATAATAAATAACGAATTTTTTATGAATAATAAACAAGCATTGGAAAATTTAAAAGATCTAAATTTATTTTTTGATTCTATTGGGTTTGATGATAAAACAAAAAAAGATCACATCGAACGAATTACAAAGATTATTTTCGCCTCAGTGGCTGAAAAGCTTGAAAAGGCAACTGAATTTAAGGAAAAAGAAGAATTTCCAGAGATGCAATCAGTGGAAGATTTTTATAATTACTATGAACAGTACATAGATCGAACGGTCATAGAAAAGATTATAAAAGAAGAAAGCCATAGGCAATTTGCTGAATATCTTGAGGCTATACAGACGCAATTGCCCCAATAATTAATCGGGTTCTTTGATTTTTTATTTTACTTTTTTGTGCAAAAAAATAAAATACGATTTAGTAAATAATGTTAGTGCCTGGAGAAGCGGAGGAAGATGTATGCAAAGTTGGGTGGATTATGCAATATTGACTTTTTTCCCTTTTTACGGGAGAATAGAGGAGTAGTGTAATCTGAAATATGAATAGCAAGAAAGATGAAACAAAGATGCTGTGGTGGCAGCCAAGTTTGGTTTTGTTTGGAAGGCTGAGCAGCTGGATTGGCGGACCAATCATTGTGGCGCTATTTCTGGGAAAATGGCTGGACAAAAAGTATTCCACCGAGCCAAAACTATTCTTGCTATGCGTAGGAGTGGCCTTTGTTGTTTCTACTATGGGAATTGTTAAGGACGCGAGAGAAGCGATGGACAGGATAACGAACGAAGCGAATAGGGCTAAGAAGCTGAAAAATAAATCAGAAGGGGATATAAATAGAGAAAAATGACTATGGCAGAACAAACCGTCATAACAACCAATCCAGAAATAACCCAAGCACCAAATCAGGAGGTGAGTCATGAGTCGACCCTTTTCGCCGAACCATTGGCGCATATTGGCAACCTAACTGTCACTAATTCGCTGCTTGCCAGCTGGGTGGCGGTTTTTATTTTAGTCATTTTCTTTGTCGCCGTGGGCAGAAAAATCAGAAAAGTGCCTCGAGGTGTGCAAAATATTTTTGAACTTCTTTTGGAAAAAGCCCTAGAAATGGCGGATAGTGTGACTGGATCGCGCAAAAAATCAGAAAAATTTTTGCCGATCGCTCTCGCGCTTTTCCTTTTTATTTTCGTGAATAATTGGCTGGGCCTCATTCCTGGAATGGGTACGATTGGTTTTGATGAAGTGGCAGAGGGGCATAAAGTTTTCATTCCGCTTTTGCGCGGAGGAACGGCTGATATCAATACAACACTGGCCCTAGCCTTAGTGGCTGTTATCGGTTCGCACGTTGCGGGAGTGCTAGTTATTGGTGTTTGGAATTATTTTAATAAATTCGTGAATCTGAAACTGCTATTGGAAATTCCCGGAAAAATTCGCAAAGATTTCACGGTTGTCCTTGTCAATCCGATCAAGGTTTTTGTGGGGTTGGTGGAGGTAATTAGCGAATTTGCTAAAGTGGCCTCGCTTACATTTCGTCTTTTTGGCAATATTTTTGCGGGAGAAGTGCTTTTAGCTTCGATGATGGCGCTTTTTGCCTATATCTTGCCACTGCCGTTTATGTTTTTGGAAATGATCGTAGGCATTATTCAGGCACTAATTTTTGCGATACTGGCGCTGGTATATATGACGATTGCAACACAAGAGCATGAACATTGAGTTTAGCTAGGTTAATTATTTTTTTAATTTATTCTCACGGCGACGTTAAAAATAATAAACAATAGTCGACCGTAAGAATAGAGATATAGCGGTATGGATTTAACAATGATAGCGAAAGCTTTGGCGATTGGCCTAGGATCGGTCGCACCGGCCCTTGCAATCGGAAGGATTGGTGCAAAAGCCATGGAATCAATCGGGCGTAATCCTGAGTGCACAGAAAAGATTTTGGTGCCAATGCTTCTTGCAGCTGCTTTTGCCGAAGCCGTGGCGATTTATGCCCTGGTTATTGCATTCTCAATTAAATAGTAGTTTTTCTCAATCCCGAGTATTCGGGGTTGAAATAAGATTATTATATTATTAATTTACGACTATGGACGAACTAATCAAAACATTTCACATTGAAGCCAATCTTCTTGTTGCGCAAATGGTTAATTTTGCGATTGTCCTTTGGGCGCTCTACAAATTTGCCTATAAGCCGGTTTTAAAAACTCTCAACAGTCGAACGAACAAAATTGAAAAGGGTCTTCAGGACGCAGACATGGCCGGGAAAAAACTGGAAGAGATTGTCGAAAAAGAAAAAGAAGTAATAACTAAGGCGAAAAAAGAAGCACAGGAGATAGCCAAGATGGCCGAGGATCAGGCCAAGGCTAATTCGATGAGTATCGTGCTTGAAGCTAGAAATCAGAGTGAAAAATTACTAGCCAGCGCCAAGAGTCAGATTGAGCAGGAAAAAAACAAAATGCTCTCAGAAGTGAAAGGTGAAATAGCCAATCTCGTAGTTTTGGCAACGGAGAAGATTATTGGGGAGAAATTGGATAAAAATAGGGATAGAGAATTGATTGAGAAAAGTTTGAAACAATAGGTTGAGTGCGGGCTAATATAAATTAAAAAAATTGACGCAAAAACGCAGATAAGCAAAGAAGGGACTGTGAGTCCCCAGGAGTAAATATTTTAAACGATATAGTAACTAGTATGCGAGTAACATCAGCACAATACGCAAAATCTTTGTACGAAGCGACTCTGGACAAATCTCACAGCGAGGTTGATGTTTTAGTTTCTAATTTCGTGAAGGTTCTTGCAAAAAATAGGCAGATGCGACTGAAAAATGAAATTTTACGAAAATTTGAATCGGTAACGAATCAGAAAAACGGGATTGTTATGGCGCAGGTTATTTCTCAAGAGAAGCTAGGCGCAGAGATGATTGAAAGGCTGAGTGGATTTATTAAGAAAAAATATCAGGCAGGGAAGGTGGAGATTGAAAACACGGTTGATGAAAAAATCAAAGGCGGAGTGATTGTGAAGGTGGGGGATGAGATTTGCGATGCTAGTGTGAAGGGGCAGTTGAAGAAGATGAAAAACGTCTTAGTAAATTAAAATAATTTTTTTA
>JAJYBE010000052.1 GCA_021779205.1 bacterium | reverse complement strand
GGTATGATGATATTTGGTTCGATTTTTTTAATATTTTCGATGGCTTTTTTGTAATCAATTGTATAATTTCCCCCGCCAATCGGAATCATCAGCACATTAACACTGCCAATTTTTTCCAATTGTTTTTCGTTAAGATCGTGTCCCAAGTCCCCTAAATGACAAATTCTCATATCTTCACTATCAATCACATAAATAGTATTTGCGCCTCTTTCTTTGCCAAAAACAGAATCGTGATATGCTTGTATGCCAATAATATTTACACCCTTAATGGAATATTCACCCGGCAAATCAATGATTTGCGGATCGCCTTTGAGTGCTTCCACATTATCATGATCATGATGATGGTGAGAAATAAGCACAATATCAGCTTGTCCCTGTGGTGGGCGAAGACCTGTAGCCTTATCAAACGGATCAATAAATAAACTTACCTCATTTTGCCCTCTGCCAGCCGGCTTAATAGTTATTTTAAAGCAAGAATGGCCATAATATTGAATATTCATAGACTTATTTTTTAAATAAAAATTAGTAAACGGCTTATATGAAAACACGCAAATTTCAGACCAAATCTAGTTTACTTGTCTATATTAGCACGAGAACAATTGACTGTCGAGTGGAAACTAATTCGCTACTTTAGTTTTTTTTTGCTAGAATGTCGATATGCAAAAAGATAGAAAATTAAATTTTAATATTCCCGCCTATGTCATCTTAGTGGCAAAAGAGTTAGAAAAATCATCTTTTGAAGCTTACCTTGTTGGCGGATGTGTGCGTGATTTATTATTAGGCTTGACACCGAAAGATTGGGATATTGCCACAAACGCACAACCTGAAAATATCCAACGTCTTTTTCCCGACTCAGTCTATGAAAACCAATTCGGCACAGTCGGCATTAAAATCAGAGAAGAAACTGTGGATAACAGTGGAATAACGACCGTTGTTGAAGTTACAACTTATCGTATCGAATCAAAATATTCAGATAAAAGGCACCCTGATGTTATTAGATTTGCCAAAACACTAAAAGAAGATTTATCAAGACGGGATTTTACAATCAATGCCTTGGCAATGAAAACAAATTTGGATAATCTTGAAATAGTGGATTATTTTAATGGGCAAAATGATCTTGAGAAAAAAAAGATTCAAGCTGTTGGCGATGCCAATGAACGTTTCAATGAAGACGCCTTGAGAATGATGCGAGCAATTCGCTTTTCGGTAACGCTCGGCTTTGCAATCGAGGAAAAAACTTCTTTGGCGATTCAAAAAAATTCCAATAATTTAAAACATATTTCACCGGAGCGGATTCGAGATGAACTAACCAAAATCATTTTATCACCAATTCCGGCACAAGGAATTGAACTATTGCAAGAAACAGGGATTTTGAAAATTATTCTGCCGGAAATTGAAAATGGAATTGGTGTAACGCAGAGCCATCATCATTACTATGGGCCATATAATACGGTATATAAGCATCTTGTGGCTTCCTTGGAAAAATGTCCTTCCAAAAAATTGGAGGTACGTTTGGCAGCGCTGTTTCATGATGTGGGAAAACCAAAATCGAAAAGAGGCGAGGGGGAAAATGCGACATTCTATAACCATGAATATATCGGAGAGCAAATGACAAAAAATATTTTGGAGCGTCTGCGATTTTCGCGCAAAGTAATCGACAAAGTGACGCTTTTAGTGCGTAACCACATGTTTTATTATAATGTTGATGAAGTCGGCGAATCCGGTGTACGTCGTGTGGTGCAAAAAGTTGGATTGGAAAATATTTTGGATCTTATTGATGTAAGAATTTCCGATCGATTGGGAAGCGGCGTGCCAAAAGCTGTGCCATATAAGTTGCGACATTTTAAATTTATGGTAGAAAAAGTTTCGCATGATCCAATTTCCGTGAAACAACTTAAAATCAACGGCAATAATTTAATGAAAGAATTGGAAGTAGAGCCGGGACCAAAAATTGGAGCAATTTTGGCTGTGCTACTTTCTAACGTGCTTGATGATCCAACACTAAATGCAAAAGAAAAACTGATCGAGTTGGCGAAAGAGCTAGCGAAAAGTAAAGTGGAAGAGTTAAGCAAGATGGCGGAGGAGAAAATCAAAAAGGAACAAAAAAAAGAAGAGGAGTTGATTAAGAAAAGACATGATATTTTCTAAAATTTTAAAAAATAAAATTAAAATAAATGGCTTCACAAATTGCACATATTATTTATGCTAAAAAATACTTTGATTCAATTGAAAATGAAAAAATTGTTTCTAACTTTCTTGATGAAGAAAAAATAAAAGGTAATCACAAAATAAATAGAGACGAATTTATTTTGGGTGTGGTTTTTCCGGACATTCGCAATATTGATTCAAAAATTAAAAGAAAGGATACGCATCTCAAATTTAACTGTGTTGATTTGAATTTTTCCGGACTGACTTCTTTTGAAGCCGGTTGGAAGTTTCATCTTTATTGTGATATGCGACGAGAGGAAATTTTAAATGAGGAAAAGTTTTATGCCATAGAAAAAACGGATGAATTAGCTGGTCGTCCGGCGAAATTGTTGGAAGATGAGCTTTTATACAATGAGTATGATAATTGGGAAAAATTAGCTGGTTATTTTCGCAATCCGCCACTGATCAATCTTGGAGATTTAGTTGATGAAAAAACATTTGTTTTATGGTATGCAATCTTGGCAAAATATATTGAAGAAAAAGTAACCGTAAAAACAATGCGTATTTTTTTAAGTAAATCTCCTAAATTAGCGCCCGATGTCGATAGGATAATGGAAAAAGTTTTAGAATTAAAAAAAAATAAAGTGGTAATAAAAACTCTAATGAATGTTAAAAATAGAATTATTAAATAGCAAAAAACAAAGAATCTTTTATAAATAATTAGAATTTTTCAATTCCTCCGGCAAATAATCTTGTTCGGCACTGTCTTCAAGTGGAGTATACTTGTAGTCCTTGCCATAACCTAATTCTTTCATTAGTTTGGTTGGAGCGTTTCGCAAATGAAGCGGAACAGGAAGATTGCCAAGTTTTTCCACATCTTTTTTTGCTTTGCCATAAGCGCTGTAGGCAGTGGTGTCTTTTTTGGATTTCGCCAGATAAATCACACATTGCGCGAGATGAACATTGCATTCTGGAAACCCTAATTTATGGCAAGCATCAAAGGTAGCATTAGCAAGGAGAAGGGCGGTATTATTGGCAAGTCCAATATCTTCACTGGCAAAACGCACCAGGCGACGAGCAATATAGAGCGGGTCCTCACCGCCTTCAATCATCCGCGCAAGCCAATAAACAGAGGCATTCGGATCACCACCGCGCATTGATTTATGAAGAGCGGAGATAATGTTATAGTGCTCTTCGCCAGATTTATCGTAGAGCAAATGCGATTTTTGCAAAACTTCGCGAATAATTTCTGTAGTAATGCTTTCCTCTTGATTGACGCAAGCTTCCAAAGTATTAAGTGCCATGCGAGCATCACCATTGGAAAGATTGGCAAGGAGTTTTATCGCATCGGAAGCTATTTTAATTTTTTTTCCGGATTTTATTTTTTCCAAAGCACGCTTGATAATTTTTTCCAGATCATCTGGTGCAAGTTTTTCCAAAACAAAAATACGTGTACGGGAAATTAAAGCTGAATTAACTTCAAAGCTAGGATTTTCAGTGGTTGCGCCAATAAGAATAATTGTGCCATTTTCGACATAAGGCAAAAGGGTGTCTTGCTGGGCTTTGTTCCAGCGGTGAATTTCATCAATAAAAAGAATCGTTTTTTTATTTTGGCGCTTGTTTTTATCGGCATTGGCAATGATTTCCAAAAGCCTTTTTTTGCCAGATGAAACGGCGCTGATTTTGAGAAATTCTGATTTAGTAGTAGTAGCGATGATGTGGGCAAGTGTGGTTTTTCCCGATCCGGGTGGCCCCCAAAGAATCATTGATGGAATATTATCACTTTCAATAGCATGAAAAAGATAAGATTTTTTTTCAACAAGTTTTTTTTGACCGAAAAAATCAGCAAGCGTTATTGGGCGAATAAGATCAGAAAGGGGAGTGAGCATAGCTTTTTGTTAGGCAATTACTTCTAAAAGCCAGTATACCACTTAGCTGATAAGATTGACAATCAAGGAATTTTTTTAAAATGTGCTATAATCAGATATATGACAAAGATAATTGACGGAAAGAAAATTTCAGAAGAAATTAAAAAAAAGCTGAAAGGTGAAGTTTTGGCCTTGTCAAAAAAAGGCATTGTGCCCGGATTAGCTGTGATTTTGGTTGGAAATAATAATGCTTCGCAGGTATATGTTAAAAATAAAGAACGAGTATCAAAAGAAATTGGAATTAATTCGCAAATCGTGAGAATGTCTGCGAAAACTTCACAAAAAGAGTTGGAAAAAATAATTTTGCAGCTTAATGCGAATGAGAAAATTCATGGAATTTTAGTACAAATGCCCTTGCCGGACAATATAGACACAAAAAAAATATCAAGTATGGTTAATCCAAAAAAAGATGTGGATTGTTTTCATCCGGAAAATATAGGACGAATGATGATTGGAGACGCAAGCTTTTTGCCTTGCACACCAGCAGGAATCTTAGAACTTTTTAAAAAAACTAAAATCGAAATAGAAGGAAAAGATGTGGTGATTATTGGAAGAAGCAATATTGTGGGAAAGCCATTAGCCATAATGCTTATCAATCTTGGTGCGACTGTGACAGTTTGCAATTCTAGGACAAAAAATTTGCAAAAATTATCATCTCAAGCGGATATTTTAATTTCCGCCACAGGATGTGCAAAAATTATTAGTGCAAATATGGTAAAACAGGATGCCGTCATAATCGATATTGGAATCAGTCGCAATGCAAAAGGGGTGTTAGTGGGAGATGTTGATTATGCCAATGTTTATAATAAAGCAAGTCATATCACGCCCGTTCCTGGCGGAGTGGGTCCAATGACAATTGCAATGCTAATGAAAAATGTGATTTTAGCGACAAAAAATCAAATTTAAATTTTTAAAAAATCTTATGCAATTAGAAGTAGAAAATACGGCGGGCAATCCTATAAATAATTTGCGACGGCTAGGTTATTCCTTTCAAAGACAAGATGGCAATGAAATGAGCTTTGTGCGTCCGCTTGCCTCAGCCGGTTATCCCAGGTTTCATATGTATGTCAAAATAAATGGCTCGAATATGCTCATCAATATCCATCTGGATATGAAAAAAGAGACATATGGAGACAACACCAGGCATCATGGAGAATATGAAAATGAAGGGGCGCTAAAAGAAGAAGTTCGTCGCTTAAAAACACTCTTGGATTGATTTATTTCTGACATCTTTCACAATAAAAAACGCTCCTCTGCGCCATTTTTTTGCGCAAAACCAATCCTCCGCATTTAGCAGGGCAAGGCGTTTTATCTTTACGATAAACTTTGAGAAAATCTTGAAAATGTCCCGGCGCACCATCTGAATCGCGATAATCACTGTCGGATGTCCCGCGCATTTTTATGGCCAGTTTTAGAATTTTTTTAGTTGCCAGAAATATTTTTTTGCGCTCGTCTTTAGTGAGTGTTTCATTTTTGCGTTCCGGAAAAACTCCTGCAGAAAACAAAATTTCACTGCGATAGATATTACCGATGCCCGAGATGATACTTTGATCAAGCAGAAAAATGCCAATTAACATTTTAGGTTTTTCATCAAGCAATTCATTGAATTTTTCCAGCGTAAATTTTTCACTCATCGCGTCAATCCCAATCTTTTTTTCTGTCAGATAATTTTCCATATTTTTAGTGTCTATTGAGCGAATTGTGGCAAATTTTCGCAAATCGGAAAATTCCAAAGTTTTATTTTTATTCAAATACCAAATGTGATGAATATATTGATTGACTTTATCATCAAAATAATTTTGATTTTTGAGTTTTGCATTTTGATTTTTTACTAAAAGATGTCCGGTCATTCGCAAATGAATATGCAACGATTTTCCACCGGAAAGACGCAAAAAAATATTTTTCCCCACTCGTTCAGCACAGAGAATTTTTTTGTTT
>JAJYBE010000051.1 GCA_021779205.1 bacterium | reverse complement strand
GAAAACGTGGACAAAATGTACGTTTGGCGGCTAAGCTTACCGGCTGGCGAATTGATATTTCCGGAATGGCGAATATTGAAGGCGAACAAGACATTAAAACAGAAGATGAAAATCAAAATATTGATATTGCAGAAGAGTCGGTTGATGGCAAAAAAAATGAAGATATTGCAAACGAATAATAAAAAATAATTATCAATAAGATGAAAAAAATAATTATTATCGGACATAAAAATCCGGATACCGATACGATAGTTTCCAGTTTGATTATGGAGCATTATTATAATAATATCCTTAGGCTTCCGGCTAAGGCTTATCGGCTTGGGGAGTTGAACAATGAAACAAGGTTTGTGTTGGAAAGATTTTCAATGCAGACTCCGCAATTGCTAAAAAAAGTAGAAGAACAGAATGTTTTTGTTTTGGTTGATCACAATGAATTGAGCCAGTCGGTGGATGGTTTGAAAATTGGACAAATTGAGAGAGTTGTCGATCATCATAAAATCAGCTTGCAAACGGAAGTTCCTATTTTTTTGCGAATTGATCCGATTGGCAGTACCGCTTCTGTTTTAGCGAAAATGTATATGGAAGCCGGTAAAAAAATTCCGGTAAATATCGCAAAAATTATGCTAGCGGGGATTTTGTCGGATACATTGAATTTAACTTCGCCGACCACAACCGATATGGACAGAAAATTGGTGAAAGAATTGAATAAAAATTCCAAATTAGATTTAAAGCAATTTGTAGCGGATTTGTTTTTAGCTAAATCCAGTCTTAAGGGCATTTCTCCAAAAATGTTGATTGAGCAGGATTATAAGGCATTTGAGATGGGTGCAAATAAAGTCGGAATTGCTGTTTGGGAAACGACTAATCCTAAGAGTGTTCTCTGCGAAAAAGAAAGAATAATAAAACTATTAATCGAAAAAAAACAACAAGAAAAATTAGATTATATTATTTTTGCGCTGGTGGATATTATTGCTCAAAATTGTGTAATGTTTATTATTGGCGAAAAAGAAAAAGCTCTTTTGCAAAAAGTATTTGCTGGAAAAGTTTCTGGCAGCGAAATGTTTTTACCCGGAGTTGTTTCTCGTAAAAAACAAATTGTGCCTCAGTTAACTGAAAGTCTAACTAAATAATTTATATTTAACTTTGTATGATTAAGAATTTACCTAAATCAAGAATTGAAATCGAATTGACTGTTCCATGGAGCGAATGGGAAAAACAAATTGTTTTTGCTGTTAGCGAAATTGGTGAAGAATTCAAATTTCCCGGTTTTCGTTCGGGAAAAGCACCGAGAAGTTTGGTCGAACAAAAGGTTGGAAAGGAAATGATTCTGAATCGCGCAGCAGAAAAAGCGATTGGGAAAAGTTACAATAACTTTATCGGCAAAGAAAAAATTTCCGTAATCGGAAATCCTCAGGTGGAAATTGAAAAAATCATAGAAAATGAAGACCTGATTTTTAAAGCCATCACCGCTGTGATGCCTAAGATTTCCGTAAAGCCGGATTATCGCTTGGGAATAAAGAAAATCAATGAAGAATATGGCAAAAAAAAATTTGAGGTTGATGCGACGGATGTTGATTTGGAATTGGATAAACTGGTGAATAGTCGCGTAAAATTGATTACAGTAAGAAGGCCGGCAAAAAATAATGATAATATAGAAATTGATTTTACGGTTAGTGTTGATGGAAAAAATATTGAAAACGGTGAAAGCAAAAATCATTCATTGGTAATCGGCAAAGGAGTGTTTATTCCCGGATTTGAAGATAAATTGATTGGCATGAGTGAAAATGAAGAAAAAGAATTTAAGCTGGCGTTTCCCGCGGATTATTATAAGAAAGATTTAGCTGGAAAAACGGCTGATTTTAAGGTTAGAATAAATTTGGTTCAAGAAAGGCAATTTCCGGAAATAAATAATGATTTCGCAGTTTCCGTAGGTAATTTTAAGAATTTGGATGAATTGAAAAAAAATATTAAGGATGGAATGGAACATGAAAATAAGCATCGAATCAAAGAAGAAAGAAATGTCGAGTATCTGGACGAGATTGTGAAAAATGTTGACGGAGAAATTCCTGACGCGCTTATTGCAGATGAAACGAGACGGATGCTCGAAGAGTTTAAGGCACAAATTCAATCAGCTGGAATTGAATTGGATAAATATTTGAGCGGATTAAAAAAAACCGAAGAAGAATTAACGGCGGAATGGCAACCGCAAGCCGAAAAAAGAATTAAATCGGCGCTGGCGCTTAAGGAAATTGCCAAGTTGGAAGAAATAAATATTGACACCAAGGAAATTGAAGCCGAAATGAATAAAACTTTACAGTATTATCGAAATGTTAAGGATTTTGAAAAAAATGTTGATATGGAGCGATTATATTCTTATACTAAAGGTATTTTGGAAAATGACAAAGTATTTGAAATATTGGAAAAAATATAATTTTTTAAAAAAATAGAATTATGCGCAATCAATATCTAATTCCTACGGTTATTGAAAAAACTAATTATGGAGAGCGGGCATATGACATATATTCGCGTCTTTTGCGAGATAGGATTATTTTCTTAGGAAGTGAAATTGATGATTTCTCCGCCAATAGTATTATTGCTCAACTTTTGTTTTTGGATTCGCAAAACTCAGAAGAAGATATCAAGCTTTATATTAATTCTCCTGGCGGTTCAGTGAGTGCTGCATTGGCAATCTATGACACGATGCAACATATTAAGGCTGATGTTTCAACGATTTGTGTCGGATTAGCGGCTAGTGCCGGAGCATTGATTTTGGCAGCTGGAGAAAATGGTAAGCGAATTGGCTTGCCCAATAGTGAAATTATGATTCATCAAGTAATGGGAGGTGCGCAGGGACAAGCAACTGATGTGGATATTCATGCCAGGCATATTTTGAGTATGAAAAAAAGATTGAATGAGATATTGGCTAAGCATTGCGGACAAAAAGTGGAAAAAATCGAACGGGACGTTGAGCGTGATTATTTTATGAGTGCGCAGGAAGCAAGAAAATACGGAATTTTGGATAAAGTGATTGAATAAATTAGCGTTTATTTTTTAAAACCAAGATCGGGAAGCAAACTTTCCCCGGTCATTTCTGTCGGTTTTTCAATTTCTAGTAGATCTAGGATTGTCGGGGCAATATCGCTAAGCAATCCGCTTGCTGTAAATACATAGCTGTTTTCCAGCGGAATTTCCGAATGATTTTCTCCTGTTACAAACCAAAGTGGAACAGGATTGGCTGAATGTTCCGTGTCATTTTCTCCCGTTTTAAGATTGATCATTTCTTCAGCATTTCCATGGTCAGCCGTAATTAGCAAGCAGCCATTTTTTAAGAGAACCTCTTTTACTAATTGCTCGAGGCAATTATCAACAGTTTCAACGGCAGTAATTGCCGCTTCGATATTTCCAGTGTGTCCAACAATGTCAGCGTTAGCATAGTTTATTAAAATGAAATCATATTTATTTTGTCGTATGAATGAAATTACTTTGTCTGTAATTTCTTGAGCGCTCATTTCCGGAGCTTCATCAAAACGAGGAACATCTTTTGATGGAACGATAACGCGATCCTCTCCGAAAAAAGCATCCTCTCCGCCTCCATTGAAAAAATAAGTAACATGGGCAAATTTTTCCGTTTCGGCAATGCGCAATTGGGTTAGCTTATGTTTTGATAATACTTCTCCAAGGCATTTTTTTACTTCAATAACGGGATAGGCGACAGTTACGGGTAAATCGTTTTCGTATTGCACCATCGTAACGAAAAAAAGTTTTTCAATGTATTTTCTTTCGAATTTATCGAAACTTGGTAAAACAAAGGCTTTGGTCAGCTGGCGCGCACGATCTTCCCTGAAATTAAAAAAGATAATGGCGTCATTATTTTTAATCGTGCCGATGGGGTTGCCATTTTCAGTAATCACAGCGGGAACAATATATTCATCAAAAATTTCTTTTTTATAAGATTTATTCAGATAGTCAATCGGGTCTTCAATTTTTTCTCCTATTCCTTGTGCTATAGCATCGTAAGCAAGTTTCACGCGATCCCAGTTGTTGTTACGGTCCATTCCATAATAGCGTCCTCCAATAGTGGCGATTTTTCCTAATCGGTATGTATTTAGGCGATTTTGCAATTCTTTGATTGATTCTACTGCTGCCATTGGCGGAGAATCCCTCCCATCGGTAAAGATATGTAAAAAGACATTGGTGAATTTTTGATCGCGCATAAGTTCAAGTAAGCCGTAAAGATGGTCAATTGTGGAATGAATTCCTCCTTTTCCAACAAGTCCCATCAAGTGAAGGGCGGAATTATTTTTTTTAGCATATTCCACGGCGGATAAAAAAGCTTCATTCCTGAAAAACTCTCCGTTTTGAATAGACATTGTAATGCGAGGCATATTTTGATAGATGGTTTGCCCGGTTCCCAAGGTGATATGTCCGACTTCCGAATTTCCCGCTTCACCCCAAGGCAAGCCGACAGAAATCCCTGATGCTTGCAGAGAAATATGCGGATAGAATTGATTAAGTTTTTCTATTGTTGGCAATTTAGCCTTTGCGATAGCATTTCCTCGTTGATCATCGCTAATTCCCCAGCCGTCCATAATGACCAAGATAATCGGTTTGAACATATTTTTTGGTTAAAGTTATTTTTTTATTCTTATGCGAATGATAACATTTTTAATTGCTTTTGACAAAAGAGTTTTTTTATAATAGCATCAAAAGAGTAGATAATTTGTTAAATTAGTCTAGTTTGGATTGGTAAATAAAAATATGTGCGAATATGTTCTAAATATGATTTATCAACTGAATAGCAAAAAATATTATGGAAATAAATTTAGCGATCGTCGCAGGTTGGTTTTTGTGTTTAGCGGGCGGATCTTTTTTGGGTTATTACGCCAGACAAACAATTGCTAAAAATCAACTCACAACTGCCGAGGGAAAGGCGCTTAAAATAGTTGAAGAAGCAGAGAAGAAAGCACAAGAAGTTATTTTGAAAGCCAAAAATAAAGCAGTTGATATCCTGGAAGATGTTAGAAAAAAAGAGGAGGAGCGAGAAGAGCAAACAAGACGCGCAGAAGCGCGCCTGGAAAAGAAAGAAGAAGCATTGGATGTGAAAGTGAAAGAGCTTGAATTGGGAAATTTGGCGCTGGAAAAAAAGGTGACAGAAGTAGCTACAATTAAAAAAGAGCTTGATGAGGCGCGAAAGCAAGAACTGAAAAGACTAGAAAAAATTGCCGGACTTTCCAAGGATGATGCAAAAAAAATTCTTTTGCAACTTACGGAAGAGGAAAGCGCCGATTTGCTATTAAAAAGAATAAAATCATTGGAAATTGAGGGTCGTGATTTTTTGGAAAAAAAGGCGCGTGATATTATGACTTATGCGATTCAAAAATATGCCGGAACACATTCGGCTGATGTAACAACTAGCACTGTTTCTATTGCTTCTGATGAGGTAAAGGGTAGAATTATTGGAAGAGAAGGTCGTAATATTAAAGCATTAGAAAGATTAACAGGAATAGAAATTATTGTGGATGATACTCCGGAAGCGATTGTTGTTTCCGGTTTTGATCCAATAAGAAGAGAAATTGCCAGAATTGCTATTGAAAAATTAATGGCTGATGGTAGAATTCATCCAACTAAAATCGAAGAGGCTGTTGATTTTGCCAAGGTAGAAATAAACAATAAAATTAAAGAAGCTGGCGAAGCTGCTGTTTATGATGTGGGCGTGGCTGGTCTTGAACCAAAATTAATCCATATTTTAGGACGATTGCGTTATCGTACCAGCTATGGGCAGAATGCCTTGCTTCATTCGCTTGAAGTGGCGCATCTGTCTGGTGCATTAGCGGCAGAATTGGGAGCAGATGTTAATTTAGCTAAAAAAGCCGGCCTGTTGCATGATATTGGCAAGGCAATCGATCATGAAGTGCAAGGAACTCATGTGGAGATTGGAATTAAGATATTGGAAAAATTTAATGTGGGGAAAGATATTATCAACGCAATGAAATCGCATCATGAAGATTATCCATTTGAAACTCCCGAGTCGATGATTATTTCTGCCGCTGATGCAATTTCTGCCAGTCGTCCGGGAGCGAGA
>JAJYBE010000009.1:20912-25110 GCA_021779205.1 bacterium | reverse complement strand
GGTAATTTTCGGATAAACTCTCTTGCGAAAATCGGAATCCGACATCATTCGGTTCACTCCCAAAAGTGTTGAGCCTGGATAATCCAAAAGTGCCAAAATTGCATTATTAAGAATATACTCCATTCGAGAACTCCAAACATCCGGCCAAATTTTTTTAAACACACCCATTAAACCGGAGGCAATTAGGTTTTTTTTGTCCGGATCGACCGCTTCCAAAATATTAAATGCCACCGGAAACTCAATGTCTGCCGGATTAAAATAAACTAAATCATTGATTCGATTGCTTGGAATAGCTTTAAGCATTTTTTCAGCAAATTCGCCATGAGGATCAACAATGCAAAGACCCTTACCATCTTGAATATCTTGAATTGCCATATTTTCCAAAAGATTGGATTTTCCCATTCCGGTTTTACCAATAACATACATATGTCGCCTACGATCATCTTCTTTTATACCGAAAATTCTTTCCTGATTGCGAAAATTTGTCTTGGCAAAAAAATTTATCTTACTCATAAGTTTTTAAATTATTCAATAGGCAAATTAGCGGGCGCCGATCCCAATTTGGAACTAACTTGTGTTAACGCTGGAGATTTAACCGTAATATTGGGAAAATGAAACATTGTCGCCAGCTCCTTAGTGGAAAACATTAGATTAAAACCATCCATATTGCGATTACGATAACGATTGTAAATTTTACGTTTGCGAAAATCAGCTCGCTTGGCAGCGGAAAAAATTATACCGGCCGTTTTACTAATTGCTTCCGGTTTAACTCCATTTAAATGCAAATCATTGAATTGTTTAATTGCTCCGACGAAAGCACCAATATACGATTTATCAAAACCGGCTCTTTTGCCTATATAAATCATCCGCATTTTTGTTTTAAAAAAATTTTTACCCAAGTTCTCTTCGACCGCTTTTAAAACATCCCTTTCCATTGGAGAAAGTCTCGTGTCAAGCGGAGCTTCTTCTTTTTTGGCAGCAGCTTTAAATTCCACTGGACCGGAAAGAGCCGGAATAATTTTACTAAATACATCCATCAGATGACCAAAAGCGCTCATCTGTTCAATGGCCGGTTTGCCCTTTAACTTATTCATCAATGTTGCTCCAGCCTTAAAAGATTCTCCTTCCGGAATAGGAACCAGCATATATTGCAACCAAATATGCTGACCGGGGCCCAATGTTCCTAATTGCTCTATTAATGCCGCCATCGGATCAATCATTTCTCCGGTGATGCTTTCTTCAAATTGATCATAAGTTTTAATTGGATAAAAAAGATCTTTTTGCGTGAAATCAAAATCAGCGCCCCACAAATCCCAATCACGATTAGGTACGATTTTAGGAAATTTATTGCAATAATCTTCCACTTCTAAAATTTGCGCCTCGGGAAACTGGGCATAAATTTGCGCCTCAAGCAAATTGCGACTCTTTGAAAGTAAACGGACATAGTAATGCACCCTGCCTTCTTCACCAACCAATTCAAAACTAAAAGGATCTTGGCGAAAAAAACCGTTCAGATAAATATCAAAAGTATTAGGCGTTGCTATGACACCTGACAATCCGGTAAAAATCATTTCCATCGGCTTGGGACCGCGCTCTATTTCACGAGGAGGAATAATTTCCAGCATTGTCCATTTATATTTTCCATTAAAAGAATCTTTGGAATAAAAGGCAACGAACTCCATCCAAATAATATTAAATAAATACCAAAGTGGCCAAACCAAGATCAGCCACCAAACATTTGAAAAAACCAATCCGAAAGTTTTTAATATTTCCCAAAAATTTACCGTAATATCCATTTGTTTTTTATATTTTTTAGCTTTTAAAAATTTCGAAATGATTCCTGCCTCAAAATTGCTTCTATTTCAAACTATAAAAAAGTTGCTTGTCTTTTTTGAAAAAATTTTTGTCTTTTAGATTAATTGCGATCGTATCTTCTTTTACTTTTCGCACGTCAAGCACTGCTTGCGTAATTTCCTCGCGCGACATTGATCTTTCTTTCTTTTGCAAAATATCAACGATGACATCCCTAACCGTTCCTTTGTGATAACCCCATTCGCTTAACGCATATATGCCGCGTCCGATCAAAATAAAACGCGCATCTTTGATCAATTCATTATGAATAGTTTGCGGATGAGTCTTTTTTTCCCCTAATTTATATCTATCAATAAGTTTGACGATTTGCAAAAAATGCAATGGCTTACCCACTTCTTTGAGTATGAGATAAATTTTCTCACGACTACCCTTTGGACTTATTTCCGGCCAATTGCGCAATCCCCACTTTTCAAACTGATTACTTTTGATTCGAAAAGAACTACCCAAATAGCTCAACATTGCCTTTTTCGATAAATCCGGAAAAATACTTACTAAACTTTGATGAATTTCATCGCTAGACAATGTTCGGTTTTTTTCTCGCAATATTTTTTCCGTCTCTATGATAATTTTTTTTGCCCTGCCCAAAGTTTCGATTGAACTTATCCATGATTTCTCCAAAAAACCTTTTTCCAAAACAACACTAATCTTACGCGAAAAACCAACTAAAAATTTTAACGCGCTGACTTCTTTCGTCGATTCTTTTAAATTTAAACTTAAAAATATATCGCTTTCTTTGATTATACCACAATTATTTTCAATCACAAAAATTATGGCGCTTTCCTCTTTTTTAAGCTTGTCCGTTTCATATTTTTTGCTAATTTGCTTCTTATTATCAGCAATAATTTGCCGAATACGTTCCCTTGTTACATTGTTTTCTTCTCCGATCTCATCTAATGTTTGAGGCAAAAAACTACCACTCAAGCCAAATCTTTGCTTGAATATATTTTGCACGCGTTCTGGAAAATCAGCCAACAATTCAATCGCCAAAACAAAGAACCGTTCTTTTTCTTGATTATTCTTTTTTTTCTCTTGAATATGCATTTTATTACCAACCAATTATGAACTTAGACTTCCATTAATACTAATACATATTCAATAAATTTGTCAAGTCAAGCCATCACTTTTTCCATAGCATTCAAATTATTAAATCAATTTAAAATAAAAAAGCGCAACCAATCCCCCAATATATATAAAAATCTCCGCAATTGAATCTGCACCAAGATTGAAATAACGCCTACGTGGCTTAATTAAAAAGGCAACTGCATAAACACTTAGCATAAAGATGCCAATGATCGCGAATAAACGATCGCCATTTTGAGCATAAGATAGCGCTGGTTTTCCCAAAATTAAATCGGCGGCAAAAAAAGGCACTAGCATAAAAGCGTTTCCACCCAACACATCACTGATTGCCAAGTGATTATCTCCGATAAAAATCGCTTCCAACCCGGTGCTTATTTCCGGCAAAGATGTTACTAGCGCTAAAATTGTCGCTGCAAAAATTCCGCTATTCATGCCTAAAACACCAGCCAAAAAACTTCCTGATTCTTCCAATAAGAACCCGGCAATTAATATTATAATTGAAAATACCACAAACAAAATAATAATATAAGCGCTCTTTTTATCAGCATAGAATCCTCCACTTTTTGAAATATGACATTCGGTATGCATTCTTCCCGGATGTGCATCATCCTCAACTTGATTAAATTTTTCAATTTTATGCGATTTATCAATGAGATATAAACCGAAAAACCAAGCCGCTACAATCATTATTGAAAAAGGATTAATTTTAAAAAGGGAAACTTTGGCTGGAATATATGTCGCAATAAGCGCAAAAATAATCAAAATAATAGAAAAAACTGTTTCAAAAAACAATGTTATCGATCCGGCCAAATATGCAAGTGGCCGCTTTCCTTTTACCGCAAAATCAAAAAATACGATAAGCAAAGTTTGAATTGAAATTCCTCCAATTAAATTTCCAATAACTATTGGAATATGCCCTTTGAGAGCGCCACTGACCGCAACTGCGATATCTGGCAAACTACCACTAATGCCAAGCAAAATCAAACCGCCAAACGCTTCACCGATTCTAAAGCGACAATCCAACGCATCAGTCGTTTTCGTAAGAATTATTCCTGAAAACCAAATAACTATGCCGGAAACAACAAAAATCAACAGATGAAAAATCATTATATTTCTAAATAAATTATAACTTTGATATTTAATAAACCAAAAATGAACGTTAAGATTAGGTGCATTCTCTGTTTATTTTATGGATATTCATTACCGACTCATAAGCTTTTTTTATTTTAGCATAAAAAATTTCAAT
>JAJYBE010000009.1:0-20902 GCA_021779205.1 bacterium | reverse complement strand
ACCATAAATTTTTAAAAAAACAAGTCGCAGCTTTGCTTTTTGCCTCATAAACAATATAATAAATAATATCATTCATCTGCCAGTTCATAGTTTCTTCATAAATAAAAATAATAATAGAAAATATGAAAAAAAAATTGAAATTATTTTCCAAAATAATTTTCACACTATTAGTGCTTAGCGTGCTTGCTTTTTCCGTTTTTCATTTTCCTAATCCGATTCGCGAAAAATTAATGCAAGACAAGCGCTTTTCAAAACTGGACACAGACATCAATTATCGCATTCACCGCTATTATATAAAACTAATCCCTGACAATGCCCAAAAGGTTGGTCCGGGCAACGCCCAGCTCACAACAAAAGATAATGAACATTTTTCTTTTGCGGTTTTTGGCGATACGCAAATGTTCAATTTTCCGCAAACAAATAATACATTTCAACAAGCAGTGGATAGTCTTAAAAAGTTTCCCGTAAGCGCTGTTCTATCAACCGGTGATTTAATTAATCGCTGTGACAACAATTCCGGATGCGCCGATTATAAATTATGGAAAAACATGATGTTGCCTTTTATGCCAATAACCTACGAAGTTATGGGAAACCATGATCATTTTGCCGATACACTTTCTGAAACTCTTTGGCAAAAATACTTTAATTTACCGACTAATGGCCCAGATGGATATAAAGAGCTAACTTATTCTTTTAATTTGGGAAATTCTCATTTTATCATTCTTGATTCGGAAAAAAAACCAGGCACAATCGATCTTGCTCAAAGAAATTGGCTGGAAAATGATTTACAAAAAAATACGGCAAAAAATACTTTCGTTTTTTTTCATGAGCCGGCTTTTCCTGCAAGTTATAAAGTAAAACAAAGCCTAGATAAACACAGCGAGGAAAGAGATGCTTTCTGGTCAATCATTGACAAATACAATGTTACGGCAGTTTTTAACGGACACGAACACGCCTTTTCAATGGAAAAAATCGACTCATCCATTTTCCCTTCCGCAACTCACAGCATCAATCAGATCATTATCGGCGATACTGATGCCGATGAAAGACACGATGCCAATCCGCTTCCATCGGCAAAATATTATATCGGACACAAGCATCATTTTATTATTGTAGATGTAAATGGTAAAAGTATAGCCATAAGATTATACTCCACCGACGGAACATTGGTTGATACTTTCAATCTTTCTTGATCGAAAAAATTCAGTTACTGTAAAAATTATTTTTTATAGACATAGAAAAAATCTTTATCATAACCATTCAAGTAGCCATCGGTTCCGTCATGCAATTCTTTTGTTAGCGGAGTGGAAACATATTTTCCCTGAGAAAACTGATCAAAAATATTAAATCTAACCCAGATTGGATTGATATCCAATTGAATAGCATTAATCGCTCCGGCTGATTTAAGCGCAATAGCCAAAGTATTAGGGGTAAGATTGTTGCCGGCCGCGAAAATCAAATTGCCTTTTTTAGTCAATCCGATTCCGGAACGATATGTGTAAATATCCACCGTTCCGGCCGCCAATCGTCCCCACAATATTCGACTGCGAGGATTCGTAACGGTAATTTCTCCATTGCTTATTAACATGGGACAATTTTGACGAATAAAATTTATATCTTTCCCTAATTCTTGTCCCTGATAATCAACTATTTTCAGTGTTCCATCTTTATAGCCGACAAAAGTTCCTAAATCGCTTTTAAGCGGTAAATAAGTTTTATCACCAACAATCATCCCGTATTGCCCGTCTTTATATTGAAATCCGCCGTCAAACGCCGCGACCAGACTTCCACTATCCACAATTTCTTTCGGCACTTTTCCTGGTCCGGGTTTTCCAATCGGACCGGCCGGCTGTTTTATGCCGGCAACACTGCCAATCCCAAGAACGTTCATATCCAATTGCACCAATGTGGTAATTGAATATGCTCGATCGGGATCGCTACGTACAAAAGTATAGGCCATCACTTCTTTATCAGGAAATGCTTTAAGTGGCCAATCGCGCCAAATTCCTTCATTTTGGACATCTTCAAAATTGTTAAGTTTTGGAATTGGTGATAAATCAAGATTATTTCCTAAAACATTGTTCAGCCCTCCCGAATCCTCAAATTGAGGCGCCTTAATCGAATTCTGATTTGAGGTAAGGCGCTGGATTCCATCGGAAGCATTAAAAAAAATCTTCTCTATGGCGATAACATTGGCATCACCCAAAAGTGGACGCAAGACATTGTCTGTAAATATTGCCGCCGCTGAAAGATTAAGTTTGAGAAAAAGCAATCCTCCAAGCAATAAAAAAAACGCAAGCAAAAAAATCCCCTTAACCCACTTGGCAAACAAGGACTTTCTTTTGCGACCAAACCCGGCAAGACTATTTGCCGTATGCCTATTTCTTGGAGAATAAACTTGCATAAATTACGAAAAAATCATTTTATCCATTTTTAAAGATACCAAAATAAGATGAAGCAATTATGAAAAATCTCGCTTGATTTTTATTCTCGCAACAATTACAGTATATTATAGCATAATATTTGCAAATTAATTATAGCATAAATTCTTTATTCTTTTTTATTTTATGCGCATACTTATCATTGAAGACAATCAAAAATTAGCCACTTCACTTAAAAAAGGCCTGGAAATGGAAGGCTACGCAGTTGATCACCTGTCAGATGGAGAAGCTGGGCAAAGACGAATAGAAACACATTTTGAAAATTATGATTTGATAATTCTCGATTTAATGTTGCCAAAATATGATGGCATATCTATTTGTAAAAATTGGCGCAAACAAAATATCTTCATACCAATCATAATACTCACCGCCAAAGACACCACGGAAGATAAAGTTCTTGGTCTAAATTCAGGCGCAGACGACTATTTAGTGAAACCTTTTTCTTTTTCAGAGCTGCTTGCCAGAATAAAAGCACTCCTTCGTCGTCCTCAAAAATCTTTGCCGGCACAGCTAAAGGTATGCGACTTGAAACTGGATCTCGATACAAGAAAAGTTTTTCGCAAAAATAAAGAAATAAAAATAACCCTCAAAGAATTTACTATTTTGGAATATTTAATGCGCCATCCCGATCAAGTTTTAAGTCGCGAACAAATTATTGATCATGTCTGGGATTTCGCTTTTGATTCTTTTAGTAATTTAGTGGATGTGCATATCAAAAATTTACGCAAAAAAATAGATGATCCCTATGATGAAAAAATTTTGGAAACAGTTCATGGCATGGGTTATCGGATCAAAAAATAAATTATTCCGTTCGGCTCGCATAAAATTAACTTTATTTTATTTTTCCGCAACCACGATTATTCTTTTGCTTTTCAGTTTGGCCTTTTATCTTACCCTATCGGCACATTACGGCGAAAATTTTAAACATGAAAAAAAAATAGAATCGCAACAGCAAAAGGAAGTAGATAAAACAATCAAAAGTTTTCAAGCGCCCACATTACAAGAAACCAATCTTCGCTTGATAAAATATATTCTATTAATTGACTCGCTTTTTCTTTTTTTCGCAACAATTATTAGTTATTTTCTCTCTCAAAAAACCCTCCATCCGATTGAAAAAGCACTTGATTTGCAAAAACAATTCAGCGCCAACGCCTCTCATGAATTACGAACTCCCCTGGCAATAGTAAAAACTGATTTTGAAGTGGCATTAAGAAATAACAAGCTAAACATTTTTGATTATCAAGCAATCATTAAAAGCAACCTTGAAGAGATAGATCGCATGTCAAACATAGTTAAGAACATTCTCAAGCTTTCTCGCGGTGATCATGAAAATGAAAATACTCTCCGCACCGTTTTTGAACTCAATCAACTGATTTTACGCATTGTAAAAAAAATGAATATCCTTGCCAAAAACAAAAAAATTGATTTGAAAATAAAACGTTTAGATCGGGTTTTTTTTACCGGAAATACACTTGACTTTGAAGACATTTTGATCAACCTACTCCAAAACTCCATTAACTATACTGAACGGGAAGGAACAATAGAAATCCAACTCGTAAAAAAAATAAATGCTATCGAGCTTTCAATTTCAGACACCGGGATAGGCATAAGCGCTAAAGATTTACCGCATATTTTTGAAAGATTCTATAAAGTTGATCAAGCAAGGGTGCAAACTGCCAATGGAGCCGGCTTGGGTCTTTCACTGGTTAGCGAACTCGTAAAAAAATATCGCGGAAAAATTTCAATCACAAGCGAACAACAAAAAGGAACAAAAATAACCATGCGTTTTACCGTTAGATAAACTTCTTTCGGCACTATCGCCAATCATCCAAAAAAATCTGATTGTAAATTTGAATTAATCCGATTTATAAATTACTATAATAATGTAAAGCTTCATACTGAAATTGACAATCAGATATCCAAGAAAAAGTTGGTTAAATACTTATTATTTAAAATGTAAATGACACTCTAATTATTAATACACAAACAATAATATGCTTTTTTTTTATTTTTTTACCGTTTTTTTACTTTTATTATCAATTATTTTTATTGCGATTTTTATTTTTATTTTTATAGACGTTTATTATTCTTTAAAATTAAAATTACCAATGCTTGAAACAAATGCCAGTGCTTTGGAAAAATTTTTATTCAACATTGATTTCACAAATCGAAAAGTTTTTTATGACTTGGGTTCCGGAAAAGGAACAGTTATCTCCATGGTGGCAAGAAAAAATCCAACGCTTCAATGCATTGGAATCGAATATAATTCGGGTGCTTATTTTTTGGCAAAAATGAGAAATATTTTTTTAAAAAACAAGGTGCAATATTTTAGAGAAGATTTTTTTAATATCAATTTAAAAAACGCGGATATTGTTTATATTTATCTTTACCCTTTTCTTGTAGATCAATTGGAAAATAAATTTTTTAAAGAATTAAAAAAAGGAACGATTGTTGTGGCGAATTCCTTTCCATTTAAAAATAAACTTCCAAAAAAAGTTATTTCCGGTCAAGAAAAAAAATTAAACACCATCTATATTTATGAATATTAAAGCTTAGCAACAGTGCCCTTTCATAAATTCTTCATTTTCTTCGGTTAATATGAAAAATAGCAAAAAAAGCAACATCCAAAGAGTGGTTTGGCAAAAAAAAAATTTTATGCTAACCTAAGATGGAGTTTAATTAAATAATTAATTAAGTAAGTAAATAATTAAAAAAAATATGAACAATTTGAATCTGGAAGGAAAAATCTACGGATACAACAAGAAAACAGTAGCACTTCTTGCGCTTGTTGTCATTGTCTTTGGCGTTGCTTTTTACGCTGGAGCAATGTATGAAAAAAAGAAATTAGCTTCCCTTAAGAGCAAAGGCGGCTCGGCAATCACGACAGGAACAGCCAAAAAGAAATCCAAAAAAGCAAAAAACCAACTTCCGGCAACTACCGATGGAACGACTCCAGCTACAACCGGCACAGATACAACAACTGTTCCCGCGCCAACAACAGTCGCTCCGGATACGCAAACTCCGCCAGCAACCGGAACGAATTAATTCTTAAAACATTTCCATGGCAGGGGGATAAACTCCCCTGCTTTTCTTTTTTTAAATTATCTGCTAGAATATTTTCTCAGAAGTTCAATCTCGATAATGTTAATTTATTTTGTTTATATTATTTTAATTTTTAAAAAATTGATAAGCTATGTCGGATAACAAAGTCGCTATCAGATTTAATAATGTCTCTTTCAAATATTCTCGCGAAAAGGTTATTCTTGATGAGGTTTCTTTTTCTTTGCGTCAAAATTCAAAAATTACACTGATGGGACAAAATGGTGCCGGAAAAAGCACTATTTTCAATCTTATTTCAGGCACAATAAAACCCGACTCCGGCACAATCTATATTTGTGATGACTTAAGAATTGCCTATGCTAAACAAATTATTCCCCAAGAAGAAATGCAATTGACCGTATACGATTTTTTTCAAAAACGTTTTTCGGAAAAAATCTACAATCTCACGCCAAAAATAGATGCTGTCTTGGAAATTGTTAACTTGAAAGCGCCTCAGGATAGAATTATTCGATCTTTTTCCGGCGGACAACAAGCGCGATTGCTTTTGGCTTCAGCGTTAATTGTCAACCCGGACTTATTAATCCTAGATGAACCAACCAACAATCTTGATCCGGCCGGCATTGAAAATTTAACCGCTTTTTTAATTAATTATCCGCATACTTGCATCGTTATTTCGCATGATGCCGATTTTCTTAATGCTTTTACGGATGGGGTTATCTATCTTGACATATTTACTCACACCATTCAGCAATACAATGGAGATTATTACACTGTTGTAAATGAGATTGCGGCACAAATTGAAAAAGAAAAACGCAAAAATGCCCAATACGAAAAAGAAATTTTAGCCAACAAAGAAAAAGCGAATTTTTTTGCCAACAAAGGAGGAAAAATGCGTCTTGTAGCGAGAAGAATGCGCGATAAAGCCGCTGAAATGGAAGATGCCAAAGTTGATGTGCGCAAAGAAGATCGCGCCATTCGCCCATTCACCATCCCCTGCCAAGAAGATTTGCCAGTGGAAATTGTTAATATCTCATCCGTAACAACCGTGCAAAATTATGCACCAACAGAAAAAAGTGTTAGAATATCATTGCGCAAAAACCAACATCTTTTACTCTCCGGACCCAATGGTATCGGGAAAAGTACTTTGCTGGAAACATTAGCACAGAATTCTTCCACTAGCGCTAAAATTTCTGATAATGTGCGCATTGGATACTACCGACAAGATTTTTCCACGCTTAATTTTAATGAAACGGTTTATGCTTCCCTGCTTTCCGCAATGCAAAAAAAAGATGAAGAAAAATTGCGTTCAATTGCTTCCGGATTTCTAATTACCAAAGAACTTATCAATTCCAAAATTGGCGATTTATCCGAAGGTCAAAAAGGATTAGTGGCATTTGCACAATTAGTTCTGCTCGAGCCGGGACTTTTAATTTTGGATGAACCGACTAACCACATCAATTTTCGCCATCTGCCAATAATTGCCAGTGCTTTAGACAGCTATAAAGGAGCAATGATTTTAGTCAGCCACATACCGGATTTTGTTGAACAAATCAGAATTGACGAAATTTTAAACCTGGAGAAATAGAAAAGGATTTTGTTTTTATGATAAAACTAGGTCGCAAAAAATTTTATTCCGCCCCAATGATCTTTCTGCAAATCGGATCGCTCCTATCTATTGCTGTTGTCTCTCTTTTTGGCGCGCATTTCTTTTTATATTTCTCGCTTACACATTTATTTTCCATAAGTGATAAACACAAAGATTATTTGATTTTTCTTTTATTTTTTCTAGGAATTAGTTTTATTATATTTTCCATTATCGCCCACTGGAAAGAAAATATTATTACGCGAATTTTTTATTTTCTTTCCGGCTTTTGGTGGGGATTATTGGCAAATCTGATGCTGGCAATTATAGCGATTTGGCTTGCTCTTTGGTTAAATCATTTATTGGTTTTAGATATAAATATTTTAACACTTGAATTGTCGCTTTTTACCTTGGCCTTCCTGCTTTCATTGTATGGCACTTGGAACGCCTACTTTCCAAAAATAAAAAATATTTTTGTTACTATTCCTAATTTGCCGGAAAATTGGAAAGCAAAAAAAATTGTACATATCTCCGATGTGCATTTGGGGCACCTTTATCGCGCAAATTTTTTACGACGGATTGTCAATAAAATAAATTCTCAACACCCTGAAATGGTTGTTATCACCGGTGATTTATTTGATGGAATGGATGGAAGCTTGGAATCGCTAACATCATCATTAAACAATCTCAAAACAAACCAGGGAGTTTTTTTCGTCAATGGCAATCATGAGACATATCTCGGAATAGAAAAAACGCATGCGGTTCTCAAGAAAACCAAAGTGCGCATACTGCAAGACGAGGTAATTGATCTTTCCGGACTCAAGTTGATTGGCATTAGCTATCCCGATCGCGGAGAAAAAAAAGATATACCCGCCACATTAAAAAAACTAAAACCTGATTTTTTTGGAAAGCCAAATATTTTTATCTATCACTCTCCAGTCAATATTTCACAAATAATCAAAAATGGAGTCAATCTGCAATTGTCCGGACACACTCATTTGGGCCAGCTTTTTCCCTTTAATTTTATCACTAAAATAATTTATCACGGTTATGATTATGGATTGCACCGCATGGGCGACTATACCCTTTATGTAACAAACGGAGTTGGCACATGGGGACCAATGATGCGCCTTGGTAATATTCCGGAAATTGTTGTAATTACATTGAAATAAATATAAAAATATTCTAAAAAAAATAAATTACGCCCATTATATAATATTTTTTTATGAAAAATATCATCTTAAAACTTTTTTTACCTTGGCTTATTTTGCTCCTTTTAATTGGCTATTTCTCACAAAATTTTTCACATTGGGACGGCATTAAAAATTGTTACTATAAAAAATATCCGCCCTATTTTCGCTGGGATTCTTCTTGGTACACTGGCATTGCCCAAAAAGGTTATACGTCTTTTTCTGCCGAAAAAAATTCTACCGCCGCATTCTGGCCACTTTATCCGGCGACAATTAATTTTTTCTACCACGCCTTCAACATTCGCCCGCCCAAAATGGCTTTTTTACTCAGTATTTGTTATGCTTTTTTAGCCACAATATTAATTTATCGCCTTGTCCGATTGGACTATGGCAGAAAAGAAAGTTTTCAAATTATTTTAATTTTCTTATCTTTTCCATCTTCTTATTATCTAATCACTGTCTATCCCGAATCACTTTTTGTATTACTAGCCGCTACCAGTTTATATTTAGGAAGAAAAAAGCTCTGGCTTTTAGCGGGAATATCATCCGCTCTCCTGGCATTCACCAAGCCCTATGGTGCATTAATGATGCCCGTTTTATTTATGGAATATTTGGAAAATATTAACTGGCAATGGAATAAAATATTGCATAAGTTCGAGTGGCTTCCTCTTTGCCTTCCGGGGATTTCCGTGCTTATTTTTATTTATTATAACTATATTCATTTTAATGAACCATTTGCTTTTGCCATCGCACAACGCACATGGGGAAGAAGTTTCGGCAATCCCATTATTGCTCTTTTTAATGAAGCAAAATATTATCTTTTTATTAATGGCTCTCATATTTTTTCCGGCGGAAATATCGAGTATTTAATTTATCTTTTCAGTTTCTTTTTTTCTATTTTCGCGTTCATTATTTCTTGGAAAACCGTACGAAAAAGCTATTTACTCTTTACCGGAATGATTTTATTTTTAGCCCTTTATAGCGGTACTCTCACCAGTTGGTATCGTTATATGCTTCTTACTTTTCCCATTCTTTTTGGACCAGCGCTTTATCTTATGAAAAATAAACGGCTTAATTATTTTTATCTTGCCGTATCACTGCTTTTACTTATCACCATCTCCAGTCTTTTTGTTCGTTGCTATCCAGTAGTTTAAACCAATCCTGACGCTATCTCGAATGTTATTTTTGACAAAACTTCATATTAAGGGTAAACTGAAATTTATGTTTTAAGTTAATTTAAATTTATCTAAAAATATTGCGATGGAAATTAGAAATATAGCGATTATCGCTCATGTGGATCATGGAAAAACAACTCTGACTGATGCAATAATGCGTCAGACAGGAGCTGTCTGCGAAGGAGCGACAATGGACAGCAACACTTTGGAGCAAGAACGAGGCATTACGATTTATTCCAAAAATGCCGCCATTATCTATAAAAATACCAAAATCAACATTGTTGACACGCCTGGACATGCCGATTTTGGTTCGGAAGTGGAACGAGTTTTGCGCTCAATTGATAGCGTTGTTCTTGTGGTTGACGCACAGGAAGGTCCAATGCCCCAAACCAGATTTGTTCTCAAGAAATCATTGGAACTTGGGCTAAAACCGATTGTGGTAATTAATAAAATTGATAAACCGGCTGCTGATCCGGATATGGTACAAGAGCAGGTTTTTGAGCTTTTTTTGGATTTGGGAGCAACTGACGAACAATTAGAATTTACCACCGTCTATGCTATCGCTCGTGAAGGAATTGCCAAATTACGTATGGACGATATTTCCACTGATCTATCCCCTCTTCTTGATACAATTCTCGCCCGCGTTCCGTCAACACCACTGGAAAATAATGACAAGCCTCTGCGAATGCAACTTTTTAATCTTGGCTATGATAATTTTTTGGGACGATTGGGAATTGGACGGATCTATGATGGAATAATTCATACTGGCGACACGCTTACTGTTAAAAAAAATGATGGCTCAATCGAAACGGGAAAAATTACCAAACTTTTTTCTTTCATGGGAACACGAAGACAGGAAGTGGCTGAAGCGATCGCTGGAGATATTGTTATGATTTCCGGAATTCCTAAAATTGACATTGGGGAAACAGTTTGCGCCACCCCCGAACAAGAGGCACTACCCTATATCAGCATCGACGAACCAACTATTTCTTTAAATTTTTTAGTTAACGATTCCCCTTTTGCCGGTCGTGAAGGAAAGTTGGTCACAAATAAACAAATCAAGGAAAGACTTTTGAAAGAACTGGAAATTAATGTAGGACTCAAAATTGATTTTTCCACTTCCGAATATTACACAGTGTTTGGTCGTGGCGAATTACATGTAGCCATTCTTTTGGAAAATATGCGTCGGGAAGGCTTTGAAGTGCAGGTATCAAAACCGCGTGTTATTATCAAAGAAATTGACGGAATAAAATCAGAGCCATTTGAAGAATTAACTGTCGATGTGCCGGAAAAAACTTCCGGTGTAGTCATCGAAAAAATTGGCAAAAGAAAAGGGATTATGATAAATATGAAACAAACGGGCAATCAAATGCGGATGATATTTGAAGCTCCTACAAGAGGAATTTTGGGCTATCGCGGAGAGTTTATGATTGACACGCGAGGAGAAGGTATTCTTTGCTCTCGCGTAATTGGCTTTAGGCCATATGCCGGAGAAATCAAAAAAACCGATACCGGTTCAATGATTTCCATGGCGACAGGAAAAGCGCTTGGCTTTTCCTTAGCCAATCTTCAAACTCGCGGAACACTCTTTATTGAACCGGGAACTGAAGTCTATGAGGGCATGGTAATCGGAAACACCTCAAAAGGTCAAGATATGGCTGTCAATCCGACCAAAGGCAAACAAATGAGCAATATGCGCTCTTCCGGTGCCGATGAGGCTATTCAGCTTACACCACCAACAAAAATCACTCTTGAGCGCGGTCTGGAAATAATGGCCGATGATGAATATTTGGAAGTCACCCCGCTTTCCGTGCGTCTTCGCAAGCAATACTTAAACGAAACTGAAAGAATTAGACAATCAAGAAAAGGTTAAAGATAAAGACTAGCTTTAAATTCTTGCAGATAAAAAACTTTCCTTTTTGAGGAAAGTTTTTTTATTACCAACATTATTACGCAATAATATATTTCTTATGATGTTTTGTTAAATTTTCACTTCCATTTTTTGTCACAACTGTCAGGTCTTCGATACGCACTCCGCCAAATTCTGGATAATATAGACCAGGTTCAATGGAAAAAATATTCCCCTCTTCCAATAAATCCTCCGAATAGTTATTTAAATATGGATCCTCGTGAATATCAATTCCCAATCCATGCCCAGTACTATGCATAAAGCCACGATCCCCTGCGTGAAAACCTCTTTTTAAGAATATGTCCACGCAAAGCTGATAAATTTCTCGTCCACTTTTCCCAGGGCGAATAGCCAAAAGTGCCTTCTCTTGAGCCTCAAGAACCGCTGCGTACATTTTCCTGACTTCTGCCGAGGGAGTGCCTTTGACATAGGTGCGCGTCATATCAGAGAAATAATGATTGACTTTACTCTCGGGAAAAATATCACAAATAATAGTCTCATTCGGTCTGAGAATTCCCGTGCCACTATGATGCGGCATAGCCGCCTGCGCGCCACAAGAAACAATCATCCCTTCTATATCATTCAAGCCTTCTCGCATCAGCACCAATTCAATTTCATATTTCAAACTTTCGCTTGTGAGCGCTTTATTTTTATATCTAATTTCGTTATTCCTAATTTTACTTTGCTTGAGAATTTCCTCAATTCGATCAAATGCCTTGCAAAGTCGCCGTATATTTTCTCTCACATATTCAACCTCAACTTTTGTTTTTCTAGTACGCTCCGGAAAAAAAGAACTTTGTGGAAAAATTTTAACGCCTTTTGTTCGCAAGAAATCAGCCATATCTAAGGGAAAACTTGTTGGCACGAGAATTTTTTTTCCAACTAATTTATATTTTTTTAAAAGTAGTAGTGCCAATTTGTTTGAAAGAGTGGTTTTGTTTTTATCTTTCATCGCATCCGAGAGCAGCGGATCAAGCAAGACCGCTTCGATTTCAACATTCTTATTTTTCTCTTTAAAAACACCCAGCTCACGATGATCCAAAAAAATATATTTTTTTCTTCCATCATCTAAATAAAAAAAAGGATCATGCGCGCTGGCACTCGTGGCATAAAACATGTCACTATTTTTAGCATTGGCAAAAATCATTTTTGGCATAGTTTTTTTAATTAATTTTCAATTATATGGTTTTGCGATTTATCCCAAGCAGGAGAAATAAAATCAATTGATTTTCCTTTCCCCGAAATTCGATATTTTGTTCCTGGCAGAATCATGAAAAGATCGCCTTTTTCCAACTGATATTTTTTCCCGTCCGCTTCCAATTCAAATTTTCCTTCGAGCATAAAAATTGTTTCTGTACAAAAATCATTCAAAGAATAGCCTTTTTCTGGATATATTCCGTCCATCTCAACCACGGCAATTGTTTGATCGCCTTTTGGACTTGAGGGATAAATCGCGCCCTTTGTTCCTCCTGGAATTGAAAAACTCTCTGCCATTTCTTTTTTGACAAACATATTTTTGAGATTTAAAAAATTATCCTCTTTCCTAAATTATACAATTTAAAACCAAAATTCAAAAGACTGTAATTCTTTTCAATTTTAATTTCAAAAAATTTGTCTGAGCGCTGGATAATTATCCAGCGCTCAGGACATAACGAACCGAGATCAATAAGTTCGCTTAGTACAAATGGTTGGGTGATTGGAATACATAGCATTGAAAGCCTGCATCTTTGGTCTATCGCCGGCAATCTGTAGAAACGGTTTTCCGGAAAAATCTTCACCGAGCACACGACCCATTGCGGCATATTCAGCGCCCTGTAAAATAATGAGCTGTTCAAGTTCCTCGTCAGTAAAATCCTTTCCATACCATGAGCGATAAAAACTCCCGCTCGATTTTGCAATAAACTGAATGATTTCTGTTCTGGGGTTTTTGCCAGTGTTGACCTGAATACTTCCAAAGTCTCCTTGTGTCATTCGTGAGTGAGCTTCTTTGATATATTTTTGCCATCGGCCATTGGCCCACTCCTGCTCAAACAGACGCAACTCAACCAGAAATTCGCCGAGCTCTTTCTTAAAATCACCCAGAGACAAAATGCAACGTAAAATGAATTCTTCCCGAGAAAGACCAACTCGCCTTAAAACCTCCTGCGAATTGGCTTCGAAATCACCGATTCCAAAAATGAATCGATGCTTAATTCCAAAGTTGTGCAGAAAATTAGCGATATATGGAACCGTTCGCACAAACTGCTTAGCCACGAGGCCAACACCGCTTCCAACATTGTCAAAAGTATAGCGGAAAGGAATATCCAGATCGCCGGTTGACTCATATGCATAATCTGGACAAAATGCCCCAGTAATAATAACTTCTTCACCGGAAAGTCCGCGTTCCATTACATTCGCCAATAAATTTATTTCCTTTGTTGGCGGAAAAATGAAATCAGCATCAATGAGGGTTTTTGCCAACACGGTGCCACACTCTTTGCCCAACTTTTCCTTGAGTGTTTTTGCTTTGCGAGCAACATGGGCGGGGACACTTTCGATGTCAACTGCTTCAAGTGCCGTGAGACCAAAAGGAACAAACCGACCGTCTTCATCGCAAGGACGAGACAGAAATTCAATCCCATTTTTCCCCGCTTCCCCAGTAGAATCTCCGATTTCAAAGTCAAACACATCAGATCCGAAAACGGATTTCATAATCCACCAAGCCAGCACATTTTTCGGCCAGACACTGGACAGAGAATTCTCATGAAGACTGGCAAATTGCAGACTTAACTCAGCAAAAATTCGAGATGAAGTCCAGCCGTCTTTAATAGCCTTCAACGGGCAAACTTCCACTGGTGGTTTTTGCGGATTGTATTTTTCCGAGAAAGCCTTGGCTTCCGCTGCTGGAATCATCAATTGATCCCGAAAATAAATTTCCAACCCTTCTCTGTTGCCAGACATATAAAGCTCGTAAATCCTATGAGCAATCTGGCATACTTCTGATAAATTCTGACTCTTCTGCATATCCATGCTTCATTCCCTCCATATTATTTGTAAAAGTCATTAGAAATTCATATGCCCAAAACCAGATGGAAAGGACGGATTGCTACTCTGCCAACCATCCTGATTAATTATTGTCTTTTGGTCATCAAAACTCATATGACCATTGGGAACAATGACGGTCTTTTCAGATCCATCAACATTTTTCCCGCCATTAGCCAACTTTTCCTTTTCTAGTTGTTTCATGATGCCTCGCTTTATGATTTTAGGTGATAGTGATAAACCAACCATTTATATTCTTTTTTCTAAGGTACTAAAAAACCGGCTCTTTCGAGACCGGTTTTGGTTTACTGAAAATGACTTTTTGCCCTATGCGCTCGCTTCATTTTCCCTAAAACCAAAACCGACCTGGATCAACCAGACCATAATAAACAACAGACAATAATGCTTTTGGGTTGTTTTGATTATATTTCTACTCATAGTGACAAGGTTAGCAAATTGAAAAATTTTTGTCAAGTTTATAATAATTACCATTACTCTTTTAAAAAAAATATTATTTTCAATTTTTAGCGTGACAACCGCATCGACAATTTTAATTCTTATCAATGTTGAATAAAGTCTGTTTTTCAAAAATTTCATTCAACATCAGTTAATTAGATAAGGAAAATCCTCCGCTAATTCTCCGGAATAATAAAATTCATACGCCAAGGAACCAAAAGAATATTCCCCATCACTGATGCTGATTTTCGATCCGCCCACTTTTGGAGCCGAATTCGGTTTAGACTGAGGAAACCCAACATTAAACAATGTTCCAATAATTTCAGGACGATATTTAATATCATATCCCGCGCTTTTCCACTGCGATAATATTTCCTTAAGATAAACCGCTCCATAAAGATAAGAATAATAATGATTTTTATCATCTGTAAGGTGCGCGAAACGTTCTTGCACCTGATCGCTGGAATTCAAATCCAATAAATGTTCCGATTGAGCACCAAGGTAGTATGGAGAATCAGGATCCTTCAAATGCCTTTCCGTGTCAATCGCTGTCGCTTCTTTTATACCCATTACGCCCAAAGAAATTTTTGTTGAATTGCCTAAAATTTTCAAAGGTTCAAAAAATTTTTTAAACAACTCCCTTTGTGAATGGAAAAGACGCAACTGCTCGACAATTAAAGACGCCACAATAATCCGAGGCTCAATTCCAACCAAATTTCCCGCCCTATTAATAGCCTCCTTATCCTTCAAAACCCCGTTTTTAATCGCATTCCACTCTGCTTCATTTGCCCAAGTAAAAATATTTTGACCGTCATTTTGTGAAAAATCCATTTTCGCAACTTCCGATGCATAGGCCACCCTCAAAGAACTATTTTCACAATTTAAAATTTTATCTTGAAAAGCAACATTATCTTTCAAGCGCAAGACTACAGCCAGAATCATCTTGGAAGACAATGAATCACTTTGTGTTTTTTGATAAGTCGTAAAAATTCGTTCAGCATTTAATTTTGAAATTTCCCCTATCGCATTTATCTTGCAAAAATTTTCATTTTTAATTTTTTCAATAAAACCAATATTACTATCCGAAGCCGCTTCAACTCTGGCAATGCTCTTAATAATATCGGCATTCTTTTGAAATTTATCATTATTGGCATCAACCGCTCCGGAAGTATTGGTAATTCCATACCTTACGGCAAAAAAACCACAACTTAAAAAAATCAAATAACAAACTGCAAAAACAGCTAAAAATTTTATGATTTTTTTAAATTTATATTTCATTTAAAATTTTAAAATCTGGCACTCTTATCGATCACTATCTTCTTTTTTATTGATCGCGCACCCCTTCTTTTGAGATCTCTAATTTTGTCTTTATCCTTTACTATCTGCGCTGATAATTCATCGCTGGCAATATCAGTGGACGCTTCAATGCTTTCCGATATATCTTCAGCGCGATAAAGTTTTCGTAGAGTTTTGGCCATTAATTCGACCCTGTATTCGCCTTTTTTGTTTCTATCAATTTCCACCTCAAATTCCAAGATGTTTCTAGATAGTTGATTAATCTTTTGCAGTTTTTTCTCGATATATTCTTGCGCTTTTCTATCTTGCTCCGCTCCGGAAAACATAATCCTGATCACTTGTTTTTTTTCAATAGGCATATTTTTTCAATCAAAACGGTCAAAAAATATTTTCTGCCCGCCTGATTTTCATTAATTTTTTAATCAAAAACCAACATAAACCACCTCTTCTTTAAGTTGAATGTGAAATCTGTGGCGAATTTTTTGTTTAATAATTCCGGAAAGAGTTACAACCTCTTGCGCTGTTCCCGTTCCCATATTCACAATAAAATTCGCATGATTTTCGCTAATCATCACACCGCCAATCTTTTTCCCTCTCAACCCAACCTCATCAATCAACCAACCCGCCGGAATTTTCCCATCAATAACTTTTACTCCCGAATCTCTTTCGAATCGTGAAATTAATTCTTGATCATTTGTAAACGGATTTTGAAAAAAACTGCCGGCACTGAAATTTTGAGGAATTTTTTCACGCCTTTTTTTCAAAATATTTTGCATCGTATCGACAATGGCTTCTCCGCTCTTTTCCTTTTTTAGGTTCACGACAACAGACAAAATAATCAGTTTTCCATTTCTTTTAAAGATGCTGGAACGATATTCAAATTGACATTTTTCACAAGAATAATTTTCAATCTTTCCGCATTCCAAATCCAATACGCGCACAATTTCAATAACATCTCCCATGCAACCGCCGTATGCTCCCGCATTCCCCCTTATCGCTCCACCAATTGTTCCCGGAATTCCCGTTGCCCACTCCAATCCGGAAAAAAAATTTTCCTTACAATACCCAGCTAAACTCGCCAAGCTGTTTCCTGCCCAAAATTTATCCCTTGCTGTTTTTAATTTTATTACCAATCCGTCAAAACCGTCATCACTAACCAAAATATTACTGCCTCCTCCCAATATAAAAAATTTCCAATTATTTTTTTTCGCTAAATTTAAAAGGCTCAAAAGATCCGATTCATTATCTGTTTCCGCAAAAAATTTCGCTGGTCCCCCAATTTTAAATGTAGTATATTTTGCTAATGAAATATTCTCTTGAATCATATTTTTATCTCCCCATAACCATTGGCTAATGACAATTATAGCACAAAAAAACGAATTGCAAAAAATGCTTTTTTTTCCATTTAATGTTAAAATTAAGCTATTCCACACAAAAATTATGCTTAATAAAATATTTTCACTAAAAAAAATTCGAGCGTTTCTTGAAGATTTACTCTTAAAGATAAATCAAAATTTCGGAATAATCTTAGTCGTTATTTTTCTGTTTACATGGCTGAGTATTTTACTTTCTCGGGGAACCGATTTGACCACGGCCGATTTAGGAAGACATATTGCAAATGGGCGCTATTTTTTTGAAAATCACAAGATTCCCGAAAAAAATTTATATTCCTATAGCAATCCCGATGCGCCATTTGTCAATCATCATTGGGGAAGTGGCGTTATTTTCTATTTAATTTGGAAATATTTTGACTTTTCCGGTCTGACTTCTTTTTACATCGCCATAAGCCTTCTGACATTTTTTCTAATTTTTTCTTTAACTAAAAAATTTTCCTGCCTAGCGATTGCAACATTCGTTGCAACACTTGCCATTCCGCTCATTGGAGATCGCACCGAAATTCGACCGGAAATTTTCAGTTATTTTTTTTCTGTCGTTTTTTTTCAACTACTCTGGAAATATAAATATGAAAACATGTCTTCTCGCTGGTTGCTACTCCTGCCCGCCATTATGCTTATTTGGGTCAATCTGCACATTTATTTTATTTTTGGCATAGGAATTCTCGGTCTTTTTTTTCTTGATATGTTGCTGGAAAAAAACAAAAAAAAATCAAAAGCGCTTGGTATCATTCTTGCCTTGATTATGCTGGCAACACTTTTTAATCCTCTGGGAATAAAAGGCGCACTATATCCATTTAACATTTTTCAAAATTACGATTATCGAGTTCTGGAAAATCAATCTGTCGGATTTCTAAGCAATCTCACTTTCGTTGCTAATCCAAATTTATTAATTTTTAAAATAACTCTTTCCATTTTACTCTTAAGTCATCTCGCGTTGCTGATTTTCAATCGAAAAAAAATTTCTTGGCCATTATTCGGGCTAGCCATAACAATAAGCGTTCTCGGTTGGTCAGCATTGCGAAACTTCGCTCTTTTTGGCTATTTCTCCATACCGACAATTGCCTATGGAATAACCGGAGTCATGAAAAAAAGTTATCTGAAAAAATACCAAGCTTTCTTTTTCATTCCCTCTTTTTTCGCTTTTATTTTTTTCGCCAATCGCGACGCAATATATTCCGATAAATCAACTGAATATATTCCAAAAGAAGTTAGCGCCTCGGCTAATTTTTTTATCAATAATCATTTATCAGGACCGATTTTTAATGATTACGACATCGGAAGTTTTCTTATTTTTAAATTATTTCCCCGGGAAAAAGTTTTTGTTGATAATCGTCCTGAGGCATATCCTAAAGATTTTTTTCAAACCGTCTACATTCCAATGCAACAGAGCGACACAGCCTGGAATGACGCTTTGGTAAAATATAATTTTAACACGATTTATTTTTCTCTTAAAGATGCCACTCCCTGGGGACAAAATTTCCTACTAAAACGTATAGACGATTCTAATTGGTCTCCGGTTTATGCCGACCAATATGCTATAATTTTTCTTAGAAAAAATGAAAAAAATAAAGATCTGATTTCTAAATTTAAAATAGCCAGAGATAATTTCAGTTTTAGTAAGTTCCAATAAATTCTATTTTTATGGATTACAATTTATACACAACATCCCTAAGAGCTTGGGACGCTATGTTTGAAGCTATCGACCATGCCCAAAAATCCATTTATCTTGAAATGTATATTTTTCTTGATGACACCGCCAAAAGCCACAATTTTATCGGAAAATTAAAAGAAAAATCTCGACAAGGAATTGAAATAGTTATTATCGCCGATGCTTTTGGCAGCAGCAACCTTAAAGGAAAAATTGCCAATGATCTAAAAAAATCAGGGATTGAATTTATCTTCTTTAGCCATTGGCTAAGACATATTCATAGAAAAATTCTAATCGTTGATGGAAAAGTTGCTTTTATCGGGGGTGTCAATATTGGAAAACGCTTTCGCCATTGGAAAGATTTGCAATTGCAACTCAAGGGAATGATTGTAAAAAAAATCATTCAATCTTTTGCCTACACCTATAAAATGTCTGGCGGAAAAAATAAAAAAATCTTAAAATATAGCGAAAAAAAGTTTAGCAATAAACTGCGTTTTTGGCTCGTCGAACATTATCCGATTAAAAATATCTACACGCTTAAAAATCATTATATTGAAAAAATAACCAACGCCAAAGAAAAAATTCAGATTGTTACTCCCTATTTCACTCCCCCGCGCTGGCTCATTTCACTTTTGGACGACGCCATCGCGCGTGGTGTCAAAGTGGAAATTTTCATTCCCAAAAAAGTTGATTGGCAAATAATGAATCTCTTTAATTATCGCTATATGCATAATATGCACGCATTGGGAATAAATTTTTATTTATCCAAGACAATGAATCACTCCAAACTTTTATTGATTGATAATACGGAAGGATTGATTGGATCGCAAAATATTGATCTGTTTTCGTTTCACCTTAATACCGAAGCGGGAATATTTTTTCGAGAAAAAAAATTATTAAAAGAAATGGAGCAAACCATAAAAATCTGGAGACATGACTCAACCAAATTTGAACCCACTCGGCATAAAATGAAAATCAGCGACTATTTCATTTTGGCAATTCTAAAAATATTACACCCCATATTATAAATTATTCCGTTAGCATTTTTAGAACCTTAGTCATTTCAATTGTCGCTCCGCCAATAACTCGATCGCCTCCTCCATAGTAAATATATAATTTCGTTCCCATCTTAACCGCTCCGCACGGAAACACAACATTAGGAACAATCCCCTCTTTCTCATAGGCCATTTCCGGCTCTAAAATGGGATACTTTGTCCTTGCAATAACTTTTTCCGGATTATGCAATTCTAAAAGTGCCGCACCAATCCGATAGCTGCTACTTTCTTCTGATACTCCATGATAAATCATCAACCAACCGACTTTTGTTTTCATCACGGTATTCAAACCTATTTTTTTATTATCCCACATTCCTTTGCGTGGTAGCATTATCGGGTTTTGCTCCAAAAGCCTTCCATCTTCAAAATTCAAATTATCAAAAAAATTAACATCTATGGATGGCTGAATACGATGAAAAAAAACAAATTTTCCCCTAATTTTTTCCGGCAAAATACAAGCATCCTTATCGTCAATTCCCGGAGGAGAAATTAATTTAGGATTTTCCCAATTCCATTTTTTCTCAACTAAATCATTCGTTTTAATTGATGTCAAAGCCACGCGTGGAGCATTTTTAGCATCAACCGCCGTATAACACATAAAAATATCTTCCCCGATTTTAGTCATGCGCGGATCTTCACAACCGGAATTGCCTGGTTGCAATTTCATTTCAA
>JAJYBE010000008.1 GCA_021779205.1 bacterium | reverse complement strand
TCATTATTATTAGCATATTTTTTGGCATGAGAAATAAGTGCCACATTTTGAGCATTACCGGAAAAATTAGAATTAACAACCTCCAAAGAGCTTCTCATTTCCCCTTCATAATTATCAATATTGACTTCGATATCCGCATAGGCATTATTTCTAAAGACAGAATTTTCTATGCGTAAATTTCCTGCCTTAATTCTTATGGCCGGGTTAATAAGATTAGGCATAATCACATCTTGCGCATAGACTGACGGCAAAAAAAATGCCCTCCAATTATCAAGCCAACTCATTCCTCTGGAACACTTTTTCCGATCAACATATCTGGCAGTTCCCATATTGGAAAATTCAACATAACGCATCAATGACTCGCCGGCATTGTCATTACTAAACTCAATTAAGCCACTTTCTTGATTAAAACATTCCGGATCGTATCCCTCGCCAAACATAAATAAATCAGCATTGGCTTTTCTAAAATAAATTTTATCCTCTCGTGTTCCCTCGGCAATGATTCTTCCGGAATACACATATAAATTTAAGAGTTCTATTTGCGTTCCCGCTTCAATTTTAAGTGTTGCTCCATCAACAATAACTATTGATTTCGCCGGATTATTAAAAATCTTTTTTCCACTCCAAACAGTATCTTGATTAATAACAATATAATCATCAAAATTGGTCCATTTATTTTCATCAGTTTCAATATCTTGGACGGTTTCGGCATATGAAAAATCAGCAGGAACTAATCCTAAAAAAACAAAAATGATGCCAAAAAATATTAATGAAAAACTTTTTTTAAACATTTTTTAAATTTAGCACTGTTTACAAGCAAAAAAATCAGCCAGCCCAAATTCAAAAACGGCCAATATTTCACCGTCCAAATAACAATAAATTTTAAATTGTAAATACCAAATATTCTAGAACCGGAGTTCAAATAAATTCCTAAATTTGCCAAGACAGAAAAAACAAACAATCCGATTGCTATTTTTTTTGTTTTAAGATAAACACCAATCGCAATCGCAAAAGAGATGAATAATAAAATGAGCATTATTTTTAAATCGATACTCGGACTGGAAAAAAACATATTTTTTTCATTTTCTAAAACTTATCTTCTGAAGTTATTATACCATAAAAATATTTTTTGCCTATTTTTATTTATTTATGTATAATAACCTTATGTTTAACTTGCGAAAAAGTTTAAATTTTTGCCAAAAACCGTTTTTTATTCTCGGACTTATTTTGGTTGGTTTTTTTTTGAAAGGCGTGTTTCTTTCAGCTATTTTCCCCATTTTTGACGGGCAAGACGAATCGCGACACTATAACACAATTCAATATTTATCCGAACCAAAAGAAAAAAATTGGACAATCACCGCTCAAGATGGCAAGCAAAATAAAGACAATCTTGCCACCTATCGTTATTCGGAAGAAATAAAACAAACAGCGATTGCAACAGATAATGATGCCCTGCGCGGAGATATTTTTAATACAATTGATTTTTCCAATTCTTCAATCGGAGAAAACGAACGGCTAATCAATCAGCGACTCTGGAAGCCATACAATTTCACTTCTCCGCCGGATATTGTTTTTGGCACCCAGCTTTATCACTCTATCGGCTCTTTAATTGAAAAAACCTTTTCTCAACAAAGCATCTTGGTTCGCTTTTATTTATTGCGTATTTTTTCTGTTTTTTTGGGAACAATAACTGTTTTATTTACTTATTTAATTGCAAGAAGCATAGGATTTTCAGAAAAACATAGCTTGCTTATCACCGCAATCGTTTCTTTCCAGCCAAAATTTTCTTTTTATTATTCCAACATCAATTATGATGCGCTTTTAATTTTAATGTTCTCCGTTTTTACTTACTTTGGAATATTAACCATAAAAAAAGGCTTGAATTGGAAAAATTTAGCGCTGCTTGTTATTTCAAGCCTAATCGCTTTTTTGACAAAAAAAACTGGCGCCATTCTTTTCGTTGTTATGATTGCCCTAATAATCGTCCTGCTTAATGAAAAAATCAAAAAACAAAAAAACAAAAATGTAAAAATTATTTTCTATCTCGCATCAGCCACTTCATTGGCTTTCGTTTTAATTTATTTGTCAAGGTATGTGGCATTTTTTAATGAATCTTTTTTTGCCTTGACTGATTCGCTTGGCAATTATCTTTCGAAAAGTTTAACTATGGGCAGATTTGCACTTTCAGCACGCACTTATTGGGGTACGCTAAGCTGGGTCAATAGTTGGTTTATGGATTATGTCATTAATTTTATTTGGATTATAGAAATCTTATCCATTGTGGGCTTGATCTTTTTGCTTTTTGGCAAAAAAGAGAAAATTCCAAAATTTTTACCGGAAAAAAAATATCTTTTTTTCCTTATCGGCATGATTATTGCTCTGCAACTTGGCATACGCACTGCCGACTGGTCAGTTTTTACTATTGCGGAAAAGCTTAGCCTAGGCGCTCCGGGACGTTATTTCTTGCCTAATCTGACAGCGCATATGTTGATAGTTTTCTCCGGATTAGGTATGCTTTTTTTTCATTTCAAAAAAGAACATTATTTTGAAAAATCGCTTTTTATCGGAACTATTCTGATGTTTTCTTTTACGCTTTATTTAATTGTTAATGTAGTGATTTTCAGATTTTATTTATAAAACTGCTATGCTTAAATATTCCAACAAAAAAATAATATTGACTTTTTTTTGCATATTGCTTTTGGCGATTTTTTTTAGATTTTTCACCATTCTATCATTTTCCGATTCCGGCATTCTCCTGAGAAAAGAAACATTAGTACCTCTCCAATCGAAAGAAACACTGACACAAAAAATTTTTATCAACCGCAACAATCTTTCTTCGTTCGATTTTCTTTTGCGCACTCCGGGAATTAAATCAGGAGACAAAGCTGAAATAACCATAGCTGAAGATGATTGCCAAACACCAATCAGACAAGGAAATTTGCAGGAGGCCTTTCTTAATTCCAAAAATCTTTATACGATTTCTTTTCCAAGTATTCCCAACTCGCAAAATAAAACATATTGCTTAAAGGTTTCTTTTGTTCCGCAAAAAAACAGTGCAAAAAAAATACAGCTTTTTGCAATGACTGATAAAAGTCATCCTTTCGCACTCATAAATTCAACTACCAAAACAAGCTATCCCGACCAAACACTATCCATACGATCAAACTATAAAAATAACAACTTGCTGGAAGATTTTTCCGAATTAAATCAAAGAATATCCCAATATAAACCGTATTTTCTGAAAAATACTTTTTTAAGCATAAGCATAATCGGATTTTTATTTACTTCAATCCTGGCAATTGTATTGCTTATTTTATGCTAAAAATATTATTTTTTCTTGCTTAACTTTTTTAGAAAAGTATAATAACTTTCATTATGGCTATTTTCAACAGTAAAATCTTTTATAATTTTATTTTGCGCTTCTCTCCCTATTTGCAATCGCAGATTGGTGTCTTCAATTAATCGTTCCAACTTCGCTTGCCATTCTTTTTCATCTTCCGCTAAAAAACCGTCTACTCCATCGATTATGCATTCGGAAAAAGTTTGATTTTTAGCAGCCACTGTCGGGACTTGTAAAATTCCCGCTTCCAAAAATTTAATTTCGGATTTGGCCTCGCAAAAAGGATCGCCTAAAACCAACGGCGCTAAATTAATGTCCGCATTGCAAAGATTGGCATAATATTTTTCTCTGGAAACAAGTGGCAATCGTTCGATTTTTGCGACATATTTTTCAAAATCAGCACTAATTTTCAATGGACCGCCTAAAACCAATTTTACATTTGGATATTTTTTTAAAATATTCAAAAGTGGATTTGCTATTTGTTCAAAATCCCGATCATGACTGCTTGTTCCGCTAAAATAACTAATTCTTATTTCCGGTAATGTCTTTTTTCGTTTTTTTGCTACTAATTTTTGCGCCAACGCGACTTCTTTTTGAGAAATTTTATTTTTTGATATAAAAACTTTTTTATTATAGTCTTTCAATATTTTCGCCAAATAGCTCGTGCTGGTAACGCAATTTTTAACATAGGCATCAGACAAAATTTCTAATCCCAAGCCTTTTTGATATTGCCTTTTTTCCAATTTGGTCATATTAGCTTTATACAACTCCGTATTTTGAATGTATTTCAAATCAAAAACCAGATCATCTGTTTCAAAAACAATCTCTTTTTTTTGAGTTTTTATTTCTTGAATGACTTTTTGCGTCAATGCTGTTTCTAGCGTGCGACGAAAAATAAAAATCTGAAAATCATCAATCAGCTTCAAAAGTCGTGGATTTTCTTGCAATGTAACAGCTGTTTTTATTCCATGCTGATTTAATTCTTCGGCTTGATTGAAAGCGCGATAATGAGCACTATCGCCTATTCCCCCTGAAATAATCAAAACATCCCCGGGGGAAATTTTAAAAATCAAATCAAAAAACAGCTTAAGATAATGTCCGCTTTTCTTTACCCCCCCAAAAAAACCTTCTTGCTTGAAAGTGGAAAAAATTTTTCCCAACTTAATTAGAATTGATTGCATAGCTCTTATTCTAAAACATCCAATCGCGCTTGGCAAATAAGGAAAATACCATTATAATCAAGCTATGCTTAATTTTACGAAAAAAATAATCCTTGAACCAAAATGGCAGAAACGTTACACAATTTTGCGTTCTTTGCTTTATGGCGGAGCGATAGCTTTTTTGTTTATCTTTGCTTATGTGATAATTTTTCCTTCCATTAATCTAAACTATTCATTTTCCGCCAGAGCATCTTCCAATAAAAATACCATCTCCGATCCACGCGATTCCAACAACTCTGAGCTCAAAAAAGGAGTCTTACTAGATAAAAAAAATCTACTTTTTGATACGACCATTTTGGGAAGTTTTTCTGATGCCACAATCAATATTGTTCTTGGAAAAAATTCCAATCAAATCTCAAATGGCACGCTTTCTGTTAAAAAATCATACCGGGCATTTCTCTATCCAATCGGCGAACCGGTTGGATTCAAAGATGGCAGCCTGCTTTTTTCCGATGGAAATTTTTATATCATTTCCGATGGTGAAAAACGCCAATTCGCTTCTCAAGCAATCATGCAAGATCTTGGCTTTTCCATCGGAATGTTTACTCCCATAGAAAAAAATGAATTGATTTACAATAAAGCCGGCAACAATATCGAAGATGTCTCCACCTATCCGAATGGAACACTTTTTCTAATTGACGGAGAATATTATCAATTAAAAAATAATCAGCTCTATCTTTTTGTAAGTGAAAAAGCCTTTCTTTCCCGTTATGATGCTAATTTAGCACTTAAAAAGGATTCTTCTTTTCTAGAAAAATTTCCCTTAGCCGATGATCAAATCGGATTGGCAGATGGAACATTAGCCTCAATCGGAACCTCTGTTTTTGTTTTAAGCAAAAATGAAAGTTATCCGATTTTTAGTCCGCAAGTATTTGAAACGATGGGATTCAATTGGAACGATGTTTATCAAGCCAATTCGGAAGAAGTGGGCATCTATAAAAAACAAAAGTTTTCTATGCAAGGCTTTACTCATCCGGATGGAACAATTTTTGAAGATGCTCAAACAAAAAATTATTATATTATAGAAAACGAACAAAAACATCAGATAATCGGAGCCGAACTCCTAAAATCATATCTGAAAATTCACCCCATATTAATTGATAGCGTCAGTCTGAGCAATACCGCAAATTGCACATTCAAAAAAGATTTGCTAACATTGCATAATTCTTATTCATGCACAATTCCTTTAAAAAAAATAATGACTGAAAAAGGCAATGATTATCAGTTTACCGGAAAATTTGATTCAGGAATTCGTATTGGTCAAATTAGCGCGATTTTCAATACCACTCCCGATATCGCCAATCTGCGAAATTCGCTTTCCCGCATAAAAGCATCTGTGATTAGCAATTATAATACAACTCAATGAAAAATAAAATGACTCATTTTGTCAAAAGTCTGAAGCATAAACAAAATTTGTTGCTTATTTATAAGCTTCTTTATGACATGGCTTTTATTTTACTTTTCTTATTTTCCTGCCTGACAATCACAGAAGGATTTTTACCAAATTTTTTGTCTTCACACTTAAATATCACCTCTCTTGTCTTAATGCTACTTATTGTATTGGTAGCAATTGGAAAGATTGGAGAAAAACTCGATCTGCATTATTCAATAATTTCAATTCGCAAAAAAAAATCAATCCCCTTTTTAGTGGTGCTTATAATTTTACTTTTGGGCAGCTCAATACTAAAATTTCCACTTTGGGAAAATTTATTGATTATATCTGGAATGCTTTATTTACTTTTTCTCTTTTATCGCATTATCCTTAGAGCTGAACGTTAATCTTCGTTTCTTGAGAATTGCGCAAGATAGTTAGTTCAATTTTTTCTCCTTTATTGTGTTTATATAGTAAATCAGGAAGTGTTTGACTGTCTGTTATTTTATCTCCGGAAACAGCAGTTATAATATCACCAAGCTTAAGTCCCGCATCGGCAGCTGGAGAATTGGCAATAATTGCCAAGCCTTGTTGCGTAGAAGGGGAATAAACCACTGCACCATTTTGCACAGCTAAGTTATTCAATAACGCATATGTTTTCGTGATTGGTAAATAATAAATTCCCAACGTTGAATTATTAGCTATTGTTTTATTAATTTCTTTGGCTAGGACATTTTTAATTTTATTGGAAGGAATTTGAAAGAAAAATATTTTTCCATCACGATCATTTTCACCGGTCAATCCAATCATTTGTCCGGAATAATCAATAAGCGGTCCGCCAACAAAATCGGCTTTTCGAGTTAAATCTGCTTCAAAAACTCCTTCCATTTTTTCTGAAGATGCAATTGTTTTATCAGATAAATTATATTCATAATTAAATCGATTCAAAATTCCCGTCGCAAAAAATGAATCATATATGCCAGAAGTATTGCCTATAGCAATCACTCGCTCTCCAATAACCGCATCATCAGAATTTCCAAAAGAAACTGCGGAAAGATTACTAGCGTTTATTTTGAGAAAAGCCAAATTACTATACGAATCGATATCCAAAAGCGTCGCATCATAAATATTATTATCATTCGTTATAACTTTATAATTGGCATTTTGAGGTAAAATTGCGTTTAAATAGGTCATAACCAATCCGTCGCTAGTCGCAATAACACCGGTTCCATTCTTACTGATTGGCAAAGTAACTGCTTGACCTTTTTTTTCTGCAACAGTTTCAGTAGAAATTATATTCACAACAGAAGAGATTACCGGCGCGGCAATTTTTCCCACCGAAGTATCATCTTTGACATAGACCTGCTCTGTTTTATTGATAACCGTTACATCATTGGTTGTTTTTTTGAAAAAAGAATATTTTGAAAAAAACTTAATTGTTGCCAAATAAGGAAATACATATTGATTGGCAATTATTCCACTCAATGCGCTAACAAGAACAATAACCAAGATAAAAAAAATCTTTCTCATCTTACTCATAATATTTTAAAAAATAAAAAATTAAATGGCCGGCGTCCATTTTGAAGTGAGCAAAATAATCACTATCAAGCAAGAAAAAAATACCGCCCCAAACAACATCCTTTTTTTGTTTAAAATTCCCAAAAAATAGCTTTGCACAACATCCCAAAGCATATAGTAGAGTATAAGAGCAATTACTCCCGTGGTCAAATAACCAAACGGCCAAAAATTTATTGACCAGGAAAATTCCGCCATAGACAAGCCTAAAACAAAGCTATAAAGCCAAGCCGTATTTTTCTTATCATCCTTAACGATTATGGAAAAATACTGATAACTCACAAAAAGAGTGATAAAAAAATACGCCAGCATCAAAATGTAAAGTGGGACTAAAAAATTCAAATAAAGACCATAGGATCCGGCATAAGCAAAAAAAATCGTTGTTGAAGTGGCTGCCATATTCATCCCCTTGGCTGTCTGATCTTTTTCATAATTTCCCAATCGATAGGCGCCAAAAACAGCCAAGTAGTGCATCATGCTTGCTAACAAAATAAAAACTTGACGCTCATAAAAAATTCCTATCAAATATAAAAGCGCTATTGACGATAGGGTAAAAAGAACAGGCAAAACCGAAAATCTCCATTTTTTTCCAATAATTTTCCCTTCGCGCAAAGAAAATAAAAGCAACAGAAAAGAAAAGAAAAAAACTTGATTACTGTTGTTGTGCACATACGAAATAATTTCCAAAAAAAGCAAAAACAACAAACTATAGAAAAATGGGCGCAACTTTAAAAACATAATTTTTTTAATTTTTTCTTTCTTCCAACTTTACCTTAATTTCTTTCACATCTCCTTTATGCCAAACTTTCAAAGTTACTTCATCGCCGACATTAGCATTGGAAACTAAATCCGTCAGACTGTTTTTATCATCAATTTTAATGCCATTTATTTCCAAAATGACATCATTCTCCACAATCCCCGCCTTATCAGCCGGAGAACCAGGAATTACGGCAAAATCAGTTATATTTTGCCCCCTCAAAACCAACACGCCATAATTAAAAGGTAGATTGATTTGTTTTTGCAAATTAGCATCAACTGGAATATAGCGAACACCTAAATATGGAATGGAGATTTTTCCCGTTGTTTTTATTTGTTCAATCATTTTTTCCACTTGTGAAATCGGTAGCGCAAACCCGACATTTTGCGCACCTTGTGCCATTGCCACATTAATTCCGACTACTTGTCCGTTAATATCCAAAAGTGGTCCGCCGGAATTTCCCGGATTAATCGCCGCATCTGTTTGGATAATATTTGTTAATTTTTCAGAATCGCCAAAACCTCCTCCGGCAGTCAAGTTTCTTTTCAATCCGGAAATAATCCCCTTGCTGACCGTATTGGAAAATTCTCCGAGAGAGTTACCGATTGCGATTACCGTTTGGCCGATATTTAAAGAATTGGAATCGCCAAAACTCAAAACAGGAAAATTTGATCCGTCAATTTTTATCACCGCCATATCATTCACAGGATCTCTTGCGAGAACTTTTGCCGGATATTCCTTTCCATCGTTTGTCATTACGGTATAATCGGCCGTTGCGTCTGAAACCACATGTTTATTTGTTACAATCATTCCATTGGCTGTGATAATAAATCCAGTTCCTCCTCCGATTTTCTCTTTTTGTGCTCCATTTTGACCGGAATTATTTTGATTTTGGTTAGCAGAACCGGAACCGGAATTATCTGATAATCCCGATCCATTATCAAACAAACCAAAGGGATCAAAAATATTATTTTGCAATTTAGAAATATCCTTACTCACCACAATGCTAACTACTGCCGGAGATGATTTTTTAACCACATCAATCACTGCAGAATCCTCCTCGACGATTTTTTCTCGCAATGCAGCCGAATTTTCTTTTACCGCAGACGAGCTATTATTATTTAGCTGATTATGAAAAAAAGTGGGAAACCGTTGTTCCAGATTTCCAAAAAATTTATTACCAAAACCACTTGCCATAAAGCCAAAAATCGATCCAAATAAAGAAGATATGAATATAACACCTAAAAACAAAAAAATAAAATATCCCCTATTGTGCCGAGAATGGCTGATTTTATTGTGTTTTTTTTCACCATTATTATTCTCATTTGGCAAATTATGAGAAGTGCTTTCTAAATTTTCCATATATTTTTTTGAACTTATTATGCCTGTTCTTTTATAAAAAAGAACAGAAAAAATTTTCCAACCGCCCCCTACTCTTCCATAGAAATCGCACTTACCGGACAACTATCAACCACATTCTGACAATCGCATTCACCGCAATCGTCAGTAATAACATGCGACTTTCCATCTTCCACCTTAAAAACTTCCGGACAAAGAGATTCGCAGGTTCCACAACCGATGCAAATATCTTCATCAACATGTGCTTTTGACATATTTGTTAAAAAAATTAAAAAATTAGCTATTATAATAAAACAGATATATCTCCGGGAGAATTTTTCATCAGATTATCTTCGAAATTTTTTAAATCATTATTTTTAAATTCAACTTGTCCGTTATTTTTGTTCCAATAAAAATCTCTGGAAAAAATATGAATATTTACATTTTTTTCATAGTCAGCCAGCCAATCGGAGAAACTCGTTGTTCTTATAAAAATTTGTTTGAGTTTCAATTCTTCTATTCCATTTTCATTTCTCTGATCTTCAACTTTCACAATATGGTAGCCAAGCCTGCTTTTAATAATATCACTATATTCTCCTTTTTTTATGGCAAAAACTGGCGACACCATTTCATACAACATTTCTTTCGCGCTAAGCCAACCCAAGTCTCCACCGTCAGAAGCACTTCCTCCTTCCGAATACCCTTTTGCCACCGTTTCAAAATCCTTTCCACTTTTTAATTCACTTAGTGCGGCAGAAATTTTATTCTTAGCGGAAACATTTCCCGGATCAGTTTCATTCAAATTGGCAATTAAAGCGGATCTATACATATCCGGCTTAACAATATTTTCTTCAAAATCGGATAAATTCCAACCATACAATTTTAATAAATTATTTTTTAAAAATGTTTCACTGCCATATTCTTTCATTTTTTGAGAAACATTTTGCGCAATACTCGTCGAACTAACCACAATTCCTCGTTTTTTTGCTTCATTTTCAATTAATTTATTTTCAATTAATTTATTGAGCACATTTTTTTCTTTGATTGCCAGCTTCTTTTTTCCATCATCTGAATTGAAATCAATTTTAATTCCCAAATTGGAAAAATCTTGATTCTCATAAAACATTTTAGCAGAATTTAAGTTATCTCTCAACTTACCGACTGAAATAAAATTTACACCACCCCATTCGGCAACAGGATATGGAATATATTCAGCTGTTTTTACCACTATTTTATTATCGCTATTAAATGCATAAATAAGCACGGAAATGATTATCAAATAAAATGCGAAAAAAATCATCAGCCCGATCATGACTGTTTGTATTTTTATTTTTCTGTCATTACTATTTTTTTGCATAAAACAAATTCAGTCTTTTTAATTTTAATATTTAAAAAAATAATTCCACCATTTTTGCAAATTGGATGTTTTAATGGTAATCTCTTGTTGCTGCTTATTTTCTTCAACCATATTCACATCCGTGTTTGCATTTTTTTCAGCCACTCCCGGAACAATAACCACCATTTTTTCTCCCGGTTTTTGCAAATTCAATTTGTCGCGCATTTCTTTTTCTTGAGAATCTTTTCCTTCAAAATATTTCAATTTATCGGCTAAGTGCAAATTATCCCCTTGAATTCTGTCTGCATCCGCTTGTAAATCATTGATGTTTTTTTGAATCTGTTTTTTTTGATAAGTTTCTTTTAAAATTGCCAAAACAATAAAAACCAAGGCGACTAAACCCAAAAAAATTATTATCCTAATTAACCAGGAATTTTCTTTTTTGTCCGGATGATTTTTCCGCATATTATTTACCTAGCATTGAAAGCGCCGGAGCAATCGTAAAAGCCACCATTGAAAGAACAGCTAAAATAGAAATTACCACCCAAATCCGATATATTTTTTTATTGCGTTTTTTAAAACTCATATTATTTACTATAATAACAAATTTTTTAAAATCTAACAATAATCAATCAATTTTTTCACTATTTTTTCAAAACAGCCAAAAAAGCTTCCGACGGAATGGCCACTTTGCCAATGGTTTTCATTTTTTTCTTGCCTTTTTTCTGTTTTTCCAAAAGCTTTCTTTTACGCGTAATATCGCCACCATAAAGTCCGCTGATTACATCTTTACGAAAAGCTTTGATTGTTTCACGCGCCAAGACCTTTCCGCCAATCGCTGCTTGAATGGCAATTTGAAAATTTTGACGCGGAATAGAATCTTTCAGCTTTTCCACAATCCTCTTCCCCTCGCTAAATGCCCAAATTTTTGGCACAATTCGCGAAAAGGCTTCCACTTTTTCTTCAGCAATGATAATGTCTAATTTAATTAGCTCATTTGCCCTATAATCCGAAAGTGCATACGTCATCGAAGCATAACCAGAAGTAGCACTTTTGAGATCATCATGCAGATTGGTAATTACATCAGTAAGCGGACAATTGAATTTCAAAATCATTCGTTCACTGTTGAGATATTCCGTATCGAGATATTCGGCACGGGTATTTTTCATCGTTTCCATGATCGCACCAAGATAACTGGAGGGTGAAATTATTTCCAAACTGACATAGGGTTCAAAAATTGCTTCAATAACTGAAGGATCAGGTAATTCCGAAGGAGAATAGACCTTCAAGCGTTTTTCTTGGCTCTTTCCAGCTAGCTGAATCTCATAGACAACACCGGGCGTAGTAATTGTCGGACTAATTTCAAATTCCGCTTCCAAGCGCGCTTGAATAATTTCCAAATGCAATAAACCTAAAAAACCGCAACGAAAACCACGACCAAGCGCCAAATTACTTTCCGGCTCAAACACAAAGGCCGCATCATTCAATTTCAGCTTAGACAATGCATCGCGCATTAAGTTGTAATCATCACCGGAAGTCGGATAAAAAGACGCATACACCATTGGACTGACTTCGCGATAACCGGGCAATTTTTCCACCTGCGTTTTGAATTTGGAAAGCACAACAGTATCTCCGACTTTGCAATATTCCACACTTTTAAATCCAGTTGCGATATAACCAATCTCCCCTACTTTTAATTTTGAAGTTTTTTGAAAATCAGGCTTAAAATAACCCACTTCGATCACATCGCTTTCTGCTCCCGTTGCCAGCATTGAAATTTTTTCTTCCGCCGAAATTCCTCCGTCAATCACTCGCACATAGGCAAGCACTCCTTTATAAATATCATACTTTGAATCAAACACAAGCGCACGCAATGGTTTTGTTTCATCTCCAATCGGTGCAGGCATAAATTTTATGATTTTTTGCAAAAGCTTATCAACTCCTTCTCCTGTTTTTCCCGAAACCTCCAAAATATCTTCTTCTTTACAACCAATAATTTGCATAATCTCCGCCTTGGTTTTTTTTACATCGGCATTTGGAAGATCGATTTTATTAGCCACGGGAATAATTTCCAAATTATGCTCAATCGCTTGATAGAGATTAGCCAAGGTTTGCGCCTGCACGCCTTTTGTCGCATCAACAAGAAGCACCGCACCTTCCACTGCCGCCAGCGACCGCGAAACTTCATAACCAAAATCAACATGACCGGGAGTGTCAATTAAATTTAAAATATGCCCGGCATATTCCATTCGCACCGGTTGCATCTTAATTGTAATCCCCCGCTCACGTTCAAGATCCATCTGATCAAGCAACTGTTCTTTCATCTTACGAGCTTCAACTGTGCCGGTAATTTCCAGCATTCGATCCGCCAAGGTGGATTTTCCATGATCAATATGGGCCAATATGGCGAAGTTTCTAATATTGTCTTGCTTTTCTTCTATCATCGAGATTTTTTAAACATTTATTTAGATGCGCTAGTCTGTTACTATGTCGGAGTAGTGGCTTGATTGTGGAAAATAATTTTCGTAATGACTCTTGTTTGCTTACTCGCACTCGCCACAAATCTTTGTTATACTTATAATTCAATTTTTTATCATAAATTTGGTTTTTTTCGCCTATCTTGATAGGTTCAGGACAAAAAATGTCGTTTTTTAATAGCCACGCATAAAGCCAAAATATAACATTTTTATCATACGAATCCACTTTGAATCTTGCCCTGCCGTCATATACACCAATATTACCTTCTGCATCAATATACCCAGCCGCAAAATTATTCGAGCAATTGGCATTTTTAGTAATCCAATCATTCACCCCATCTTCCTTTTTTAATAAAAAATCGAAGCTGGTATCTAGAAAACAGTTGACATATAAACTTTTAACGCCACCGATTGTAACTTGTCCATATTTCTCAAAGAGTTTTTTTACCAAATCAGTTTGCTCTTTTTGTGTTGTGTGACATCTCACTACAATCACTTCTGAGCGACTAACTGTCTGATAAACATTCAGATCGCCGATTCTGAACCCGATCATATACGCTTTCTCCTCATCACTTCCAGAAAAAGCCTGTTTTTCATACTTGCTTTGCATTATTGAGCGAGAAATAGGCCTTAGCCCATACTCCTTCATTCTGTTAGTAACTGTCGAAAAACTACAACCATACAATTTACCTATTTTGTAGGGGGATTTTTTTTGCCCATAATACAGCTCTACTAGCTCTTCTTTTGAAATTTCTATTTTAGCCATACCTCGATAATAGCATAGCTAGTCAAAATGTGCAATGATACAAACTATTCCAAGGGACTTTTAATTTTTCTTAACGCTGGATTCATCACCTTGGTATAAATCTGAGTCGTTCTTATGTTAGCATGCCCAAGCAATTCTTGCACGTAACGCACATCCACTCCGTTTTCCAAAAGGTGCGTGGCAAAACTATGTCGCAAAGAATGAAAAGTGGCATCTTTTTGCACCCCGGCATTCCCAGGGGCATTCTCAAATATTTTCTGTGCACATCGCCTCACTCACTCGCAAACCCGCTCCATAAGAAAGCGCAACAAGCAATTTGTGTTTAGGATTTTTTATGCAATCAATCATCCTTTCAATTTCTTTTCGAGAAAGTACTAATTATTGGTAGCTTACTGGCAGTTTTTGCAAATCGTATATCAATTTCAGTTTTGTTTTTCGTTACTTCCCGATAGAAATACTTGATTGCTTGTAAATGAACATTAATTGTTTGCGAAGACTGTCTCCTGTCCTGTTTTACTAATAAATATTTTTTAACCAAATTAATTTCCGGTTCTTTCTTGATAACTTTTATATATTTGAAATAATCTGAAAGACATCCTAAATAGCTTTCGATTGTCCGCGGACTGTAATTTCGCAATCAGAGTTCATTTTTTATTTTTTGCAACAACTCTTGAAGCTTCATAAAAAATTATGCTATATTTATTTTATAAATAAGCGATGCTCAAATTATACTAAAAGCTCGCATAACCTGCAAATTTTAGTATAATATCAAACAATAAGTTCGCATATAAATAAGTTATACGCCATTTTGAAAAGCCCCTTTTATTTTTTAATAATTTTGGCAATTCATTTTTGGGGTCGAGGTATAACTGAAATTTATAGATAAGTATTAATAAACTAAGAATAAAATTATGATTAATGAACAAGCATTGCCACCAAAGCCAACGGAGGTTTCAAATGGATTCAAGGAACATGAAAAGTATCATGGTTTACTTAAAGAAATAAGCTCCGCAAAAGATATTAGGGACCTACTATACAAACTCCAAAAGTTTTCCGATGAGTATCCAGATCTACCGCAAACTATTCCCCAGCTATCTCCCGACAAAATCCCTTCATGGAGCGATAAAAAAAGACCATACAATTTTGAGGGTAGTATCAATGTACGGAATATGGGGATTAGCTTTCCTATCTCAGAAGACACAACGAACCCCCAAAATCACATGGTATTGTATGGAAATTTTGATTATGGTAATAAATTAATGAAATATTACATACAAGAGTTTACTCCTGGTGATGATGGACAACCATCTACAGATTATGGGACATATGAAAGGAAGGGGTCAAGATTTAGTCAAAGTCGCAGAAGATTTACTCGCACAAAAACATCATCTTAAAATTTTATACGCAACAATCAAGAAAGAAAATATTGCTTCAATTCTTGCCCATCAGAAAATTGGTTACAAAATGATTGATGATAAAAAATTAAGCGAATTAAAGAAGGATGGCTTTCTAAAAGAAAACGAAATCAGATTAGAAAAAGAGTACGGGAGATTGGATTATTGGTTCTTAATGAAGATCAAACAAAATTATTGGTGGTTCAAAAGCATCCGCAAAATGTTACTGCTGATTATATAATGCCAGGCGGACAATTTACAGAAAATACGGTTGAGGAATGCCTAAAAAATGAGATAAAGGAGGAATTAAATTGCGAAGTTGATTTTAGTGAGCTTGAATATATTTCAGAATACACTGATATTGCAGCAGGTAGACCAGATAGGGATGTGTCGATAAAGTTATATAAGGGGAGATTAATTGGGACTCCTCAACCTTCTACTGAAATTCAATATCTTCACTGGATTGGTAGGAATGACGTAGCTAATCAAAAAGTATCGCCAATTGTCCGCAATAAAATATTACCAGATCTAATTGAGAAAAAAATATTAAAATAAAATTTACATCCGATAATACCAAATATTTTTTAGCCCAAATTCACCTTCGTTTCACTTCGGTGAACTTCGCATATCTGGATACGTTGTGCGAAATGCCTGACATTTTTTTTAAGTAAATTCAATGCCATGATTATAAAGGAAATAATACAAATCGGTAATCCAATATTAAATCGTCCGTCTAAATTTGTTGCCGAGGTTGATGACAAGGAAACGCAACGAGTGATAACCAACCTGGTTGATTCGGTGCGTCATCACGACTTAATCGGTATGGCAGCTTCTCAGATAGGCGAAAAGCTTAGAATATTTGTGACCGAGATTCGTAAAACTAAATACCGTAATTTGCCAACTGATAAACTTCGTATATATATTAACCCTGAGATTGTTTGGTCATCTAAAAAGCAAATTGTGATTTATGAAGGCTGTGGCAGCGTTGCCTACGCTAAGCTTTTCGCCCCCGTCCGCCGCCCAGAAAAAATAATCATCGAGGCTTGTGATGAAAATGGCAACAAACTTAGACTCGAGGCCAGTGGAATGCTTGGGCGTGTAATCCAGCATGAGTATGATCATTTGAATGGCATTGAATTTACTGAAAAGATAACCGACATGCGTAAAATCATGAGCTCTGAAGAATATCGAAAGATGGTGACTTCGAAAGGCTAAAAAATTGTCAGGTACATCACAAAACACGGCATATCTGATTCAAAAATTGCGCTGTGATATAGCGAAGTTTAGTGATATAATCAAGGTAGATGAATGTTTAAGGTTTTAACAAATAAACACAGGCGCAACTTCAGATATTCGAAAACGTTATGTGAAATTTTCTCGATTTAGTCTTGTGAAATTAATAACGAAAACTTTTTTTAAATCTATGGAGAAAACAATCTGCATATTTGGCGATAGTATAACCTGGGGCGCCGTCGATCCTAAAAATGGAGGCTGGGTGGCTCAACTTCGACGTTATTTTGAAACGAACGATTATGATATTACAGTTTACAATAATGGCGTGTCTGGTGATAATACTGATGATTTGCTGACGAGATTTAGGATTGAATGTACCGCGCGGGAACCGCAAATCATAATCTTTGCGATAGGAATAAACGATTCACAATATATTAAGACTAAAGATAATCCACGCGTATCTCTTGAAAAGTTTCAAAATAACTTAGTAGAGTTAATAAATCAAGCAAAAAAATTTTCCACCAAGATTGCGCTTATTGGTCTTACGAGTATTGATGAATCTAAAATGATGCCAACCCCCTGGGAAACGGAAAAATTTTACGATAACGATAATATTGTGAAATATAATCAGGTTGTTGAAAAAGTTAGCGCTGAGCATGACTTACCATTTTTAAATTTGCTTGATTTGTTGGAGATAAACGACCTTAGCGACGGATTACATCCAAATTCAGAAGGACATAAAAAAATGTTTTTGAGAATAAAAGAGTTTTTACAGACTAAAAAGATTGTGTAATAACCCCGCCCGAGAAAACATCACAAAACATGGCATATCCGTTTCAGGAATTTTTGTTTCACTATCGTTGCACAAAAAACTTCGCATGATGCCGAAACATTGTGGTGAAATATTTCTTAATTATTTTTTTGATATATGAATAAAGTTCAAGCAACATGCGCAATCATTGTAAATAATAATGGTGAGCTACTTCTAATTAAGCGGGGGCGAGAACCATTTGCTGGGTATTGGGCATTGATAAGTGGAATTGGAGAAACAAAAAAAGGCTTACCTCCTGAAAAAGCTGTTTTAGGCGAAGTGGAGTGTGATCTGCAAACCTCATTCACTGGAAAATTACTGTTTTCCTTGCCAATTAAAAATGATCCGTATGTATATGAAACCGTGGTGTTTATCGGAGAAATTGACGAATCAAGAATAAAAATTAATCCGCCTTTTTCAGTGGAATGCAAATGGTTCTCTCTTGATGAAATAAATAATTTAAATAACTTGGCATACGAGCATAATGATATTATTAGTAGATATTTGAGAGAAAAAAATAATTGAGAAGAATGTCGTCTAACAAAGAATATCTGGTTCAAAAAAGTTACCGCAGTTAAAACTAAAAGGAGGGCAAATTTTTCTCTCCCAAATCACGCACTTTTCCGTTTTGTTGTAATTTAGGGTATAATTAGATTAACAAATAAACGAGAATATTTAAAGTTTTGTGCCTAAAAACCAAAATGCATGACTTCAGATATTTTTAACGTTATGTGAAATAATTTAAGAACTTTTTAAACACTATGAAAAACACAGAAGAAGCTTTTAAATGGATAGTCGGTCTTCTTCAAGAAAATAAAATTCCTTTTCAACTTTCTGGAGGATTCGCTGCAAAAATGCATGGTTCTGACCGTCCTCTTTATGATATTGATATCGAAATTCCTGATAGTTATTTCGATAATCTTCGTCCTTTAGTAAAGAATTATATAGTTTACGGTCCTCAAAGATATTTAGATGAAACATTTGATCTTCTATTAATGACCTTAAAGTTTGAAGAACAAAAAATTGATATTTCAGGATGTGAAAACGATAAACTATATAATTACATAACAAATCAATGGGAATCTTGTGAAACCAACCTTAATAATGCAGTTAGAAAGGAATTTTATAGTTTAACAATACCAGTAATTAAGTGGCAAGACCTCGTAGAATACAAAAAGAAAATCAGAAGACCAACTGATCTTGAAGATATAAAAGCTATCCTGCAAAAAAATTCTTAAATTATATAAACCAATACGGCATATCCGGTTACGGCAACCCAATTGTGAACTGTCCGCTACGCGCTTGACAACATTAATTGTGAGCCAGAACGATTTTTTGAAGCTTCATAAAAAATATGCTATATTTATTTTATAAATAAGCGATGCTTAAATCATACTAAAATTTCGCATAATCTGTAAATTTCAGTAATTATTCAACAACAAGTTCGCATATAAACGAGTTGTCGGAAATATTGCTCTTTTAAAACAAAAATTTTGGGAAGGGGCTAACCACATTTAAGGAGGTGATTAACATGAGAAAAGCAATCTGCGTTGTGGTAATTAAAAACGGTTGTATTCTTCTGGTTCAAAAACATAAAACATGGATTTTGCCAGGAGGTAAACCGGAGGTTGGCGAATCTAACATGCAGTGTCTTTTAAGAGAGGCTGGTGAGGAGTTACCGAAGTTGAGATTGCAAAATCTAAAATATTTCGGTGCATTCTCTGGCATTACTCCGCATAAAAATGATGGATTATGCGCGGAAGTTTACATTGCTAATTCTGATGGGGAAATAACTACAGCTGCCGAAATAAATGAGGCAAAATGGGTTAATGAACCAGAAGAATACAACCTCAGTGATATTACACAAAAAATCGTCCTATCCCTTCGTCAAAACGGCTATCTGTGAAGCAACTTCACAGATAGCCCCTTCCCAAAATTTTTGTTTTGAAATGCAAAAGAGCAATATTTCCGACAACACGGCATATCCGGCTCAGAAAATTGACGCAATTATATTTTAAAGGAATGTCAATTTTCCTCGACCCAAATTTTTGTTCCGCTACGTTGCACAAAAACTTCGGATAATGCCGATACGTTATGTGAAATAATTTTTTTACTTTTTAGATTTTAAATGTCTTGACAAACCCGACCACTATAGACCTATGAGATTTATGGCTTTACGATAGATGATTGGTTTAATAGTGAGCTCGGCAGAGAAAAGGTTTTAGCTGAATGGAATAAAATTCCTGAATATTTAGTTAAAGGCGACATTGAAGAATTATAAATAATGAGTTTTTGATTTTTGGGCATTCCCACTCGTCCCTAAATGTGGTAAAATAAAGACAAGTTTCATTAAAATAATAAAAAAACTTGAGATATCGATTAGACTCAAATATAAAACTCATGCCCAAAAATAATCACAAAATTAGCATAAAAAATGAATTAACCGAATTTCTACTCTATACAGCCCCAAGTGGTAAAGTAAAAGTTGAAATTTACTTTCATGACGAAAATATTTGGCTGACTCAAGACAAGATGGCCAAATTATTCGGCGTGCAACAGCCAGCTATTGCCAAGCACTTGAAGAACATCTTTGAAAACGGCGAATTGCTGGAAAATTCAGTTCATTCCATTTTGGAATATACTGCCAATGATGGCAAAAAATATCAAACGAAATTTTACAATCTTGACGCCATAATTTCCGTAGGCTATCGCGTAAATTCAGCACAAGCCACTCAATTCCGCATCTGGGCAACAGAAAGACTTAAAGAGTACATCATCAAGGGATTTACCATGGATGACGAGAGATTGAAAAATGGAAAATATTTTGACAAAGACTATTTTATCGAACTCTTGGAAAGAGTCCGTTCCATTCGTGCTAGCGAAAGAAAAATTTACCAGCAAATTACGGATATTTTTGCCGAATGCAGTCTAGATTATAGCCCTACATCAGAAATTACCAAAAATTTTTACGCAATGATTCAAAACAAATTTCACTTTGCCATTACTGGCAAAACCGCAGCGGAAATTATTTACGAAACGGCAGACAAGCAAAAGCCTTTCATGGGGCTCAAAACTTGGAAAAATTCACCGAAAGGCAGGATTCTTAAATCAGACACAGTTGTCGCTAAAAATTATCTTAACGAGGATAAGATAAAAAAACTGGAAAGAAACATCGTTGGATATTTTGACTACATCGAAAGGCTAATTGAAAATCGCACAGCTCTCACAATGGAAAAGTTGGCAGAATCAGTAAATAACTTTTTGGAGTTTAATAAGTATGAAGTACTTGAAGGAAAAGGCAGAATTTCTCACACTCAAGCGGAACAAAAAGCATTTCAAGAATATGATGAATATAACAAAACTCAGAAAATAGAATCTGATTTTGATAAACTCATAAAATCCCTGCCTGCAAAAGAAAAATAAGGAGTTTCTAGTTTTGGACATTCACCCTATCCCCTCTGCCCAAAACCAAAAACTTATTTACATTTTTAAAAATTCAATCTGGGAAAATTTAAGAATATGAAATTATATCACGGTTCTAAAAATAATTTTGCATCAATTAGAAAAAGCCAAGCTAGCAAGGCTGATGGTATTGAGGTTCCTGAAAATGAGCTACTTAGTGCTATTTATTTGACGCCTGATTATGGTTTTGCCTTGGCTTGTGCGGCGAGACCAAAGGGGATCACTAATAATGATGGTGAAAATAAATCGATTACTTTTGAAAATCCTGAGCTGTTTGATCCGGAAGAAGAGGTTTTTGTGTATGAAATAGATATCGAGCATATTCCAAAAGAGAAAATAATCGAAGTTGATGACCATCAATATGCCATCGTTGGTGTAGATGAAATAAATATATCTAGTAAGTTTGCGCACAAAGCCAAAGATGTGCAAAATTATTATGAATTGAAGAATTGGAAAGAGAAACCGAAAGAAATCAGCACGGAATTTAAAATAAGATAAATTTTCCCAGATTAAATTCAATAACAAGGAAAGCAAAATTTCTTCTCCAGAATTGTGTTGTAATAAAACAAAGTTTGGTGATATAATCAAAATAGATAAATGTTTGAAGTTTTAGCCAATAAACACAGGCGCAACTTCGCATGTGCCGAAACGTTGTGCGAAATATTTTGCCGATTGTCAACTATATGAAAATACTTAAATCTGTTACTGAGCACGAGGTAACCGCCTCGCTATTCAAATATAATTACAGTTCTTTTCGTTTTGGAGAAAAATTAAAGGCTATTATAAAAGAACAGGGTATCGATGAAAATATTATTACTAACCCCGACGTACAAAACGAAAAGAAAAATATGATACGAGAGAAATTAATGCGCTCCTTCGATGGAGATGGTGTCGACGGTTACCTGTCGCAAGATTTTCCTAATAATATCCAATGGAAGCTGGTAAGGCTAACCAAAAAAGATATTCAGCAAATTAAATATCTCAATTATAGTTACTGGAATGAATTGTCTAATCATAAGCGATACATCTCCGAAGGAGTCAAAACGATTAAAAAAGGAATTGAGATATTTAATCAAAGTAACGACATATTTTTCAAGGCGTTCAAAGCTTTAAAGCAAGGCGCAAACTTTCCCCCTTCTATTCTTATTGCCAAGGATGAAAATTCTGACCTTGTGGCAATTGATGGACATTTACGTCTTACCAGCTACTTGTTTGACTCAAATTACACTCCAGACGAAATTGACGCTTACATAGGCTATTCGGAAAATCTTGCGACCTGGCCACTTTATTGATAATCGGCAAAATACATCGCACAACACCGAATATGAGGAAAAAATGAAATTATCTTTGTAAGTTTCTGGGATTGAATTTCATTTTTTACCCAAATTTTTGCCCTTTTCTTTAATTAATATTAATATGGAAGCGGGCAAAAAACTTCTCCTATTCGGATACGTTATGCAAAATAAAAATGGCCAAAAAAGTATTGCGAAATGAATAATGATAATTATAACAACTTGATTGATCCAGAGAAATATGAAGTTTTTATTTTGCGTTGTCCCGCTAATGTGCCGTTTGTATTTGCCATCCATCCATGGTTTGTGTGCAATGAAAAAGGAAAAATTTCAAGATATGAAGTATTGTTCAGAGCGAATAATGACGAAAATTGGGGACACCTGCATCTAAATCGCTTTTCTCCATTTAGCGGAATTGAAATTTTTCCTTTTTCTGAGCGGTGGCTATGGCACGGTCAGTTGTTAAAGAAAGTTGAAGGAGAGATGGCAAAAAAAATGATTGAATTCATCAAAATTAGCAAAGAAAATTATCCGTATCTAAAAAGATATTCATTATGTGGGACGAATAGTAATACTTATGTGCAATGGGTGTTAGCTCATTTTGCTGAAATCGGCACAACGCTACCATGGAATGCTTTTGGAAAAAACGCAAAATAAAAACTTTAGGTGCAGGCTATTTTTACATCAGATAACGCGGCATATTCGGTTCAAAAATTTTGCCTTTTTTAACTCGTGCAAATATCAATCCTATGAATAATAAAATTGTATTTAAAAAAGTTTTGCGAGAATTTTCGGAAAGATTACCCAAATTTTCCGATGGGAAAATAGATTATTCAAATTCAAACAAAGCCCCCGTCCTAACTTGTTTTGTTAAATTTGAAAATAAAATATTACTCCTGAAGCGAAGCGACAAAGTTCGCGCCTATCAAGGATTGTGGAATTCTGTTGCTGGCTATCTTGATGAGTTTCGTCCGCTTGAGGAAAAGGCATACGAGGAATTACGCGAGGAGCTCGGAATAACATCTGATTTGATAAAGCAAGTCACATTAGGACAGCCATACGAATTAACTGATAGCAAAGCTCAAAAAATTTGGGTAATTTTTCCTATGCTAGTTGAATTAAATAAAGAACCAGTGATAAAATTAGATTGGGAACATACTGATTTTAAATGGATTGATCCTGCCGAATTAAAGAGTTTTGATATAGTTCCGGATTTAGATAAAACGTTAGCTAAAGTGCTGTAAAATCGGAGGCTTATTTTTTTTGCATCGCATAACACGGCATATCCGATTCAGAAATTTTTCACTATTATGATAAAATTAAGGAAAATAAATTTTTCTCTCTCAAATTTTTGTTTTTCTTTTGCTTTTAGATTATAATTAAGGAATAAAAAAAAAATAAAAACTTCTCATATTCAGATACGTTATCGGAAATATTCCTTTTCTTTTCAGCCATTATTAATTAAATCTAAATATGCAAAATTCTAAATTATATTTACAACATAAGGGGAAAGTTTTAGAAGTAAGACATGGATTTGAGCATGTTATGGCAATCACTCTTGATCCGAGAACTGGAAATAAAGAAGGAATAGCTCGCTGTATAATAAGCAGAAGCGGAGAATATGGAAGCTCTGGACAAATTGACAGAAGCGCCTTGCTTAAGATCGAAGGAAAAACATTGGAAAAGTTTGAGATCACTAAGGAGTTGAAAATTAAACACTCGGAAGTGATTATCGAAAAGTTAAAAGGAGATGGTGGAGATTTTATCGGTCTCGAAGACCCTGATATCTGGATAGATAATCAAAATGATTTAATGCATGTATACTTCACGATGCCGGTAAAAACAGCAGGAAAAGATGAGGAGGGGGAAAATATATGGAATGTAAATTTAGGACATGCCGTAGGAAAAGACTTAGATTCTCTGGAAATGACAAAACCTACCTTGCTAGGAAATCGTGACAGAAATGCAAAAGAAGTCTCCATAGCTCCACTTAATTCAAAGGGGTTTCGTTATAATTTAATTGAATCAAGCAATAAAAAAGGTGGGTGGACTTATTCTGTTGTTCAAGTTGCTATTGCTCGCGACATGGGCAAATCGTGGGAATTTGGGGAAATAGCTTTTCACCCAGCAGATCATAAAATCCCATGGATCGGTGGTCACGCTTCTCCGGGCCCGCTTCTTCCAAGAAGCTTTATTGATCTTGGAAAAAATAAGATGCTTGGAATTATGAACGGTTGCGAAGAAAATGAGAGAGTTAACGGAAAGATAAAATATGGCACATTTTCAATTGGTCTTTTTATTTATGATTATGAATATGGAAAAATAGACTGGGTTTCACAAAAATCAATCATACACGATACGGAAATAAGTGATAAAAGAGCGATTACCTTTGCTAGTCATTTTGTAGAAACTGGAATCGGAGAAGGCATATTGTATGCTCATGTGAATGATTCTTTTGTTAGAGCATATACATTAAACGGAAAAGATATTAGTAATTTTTTAGAACAAGTCCTGCCAGCAACTAAATAAAAGAAAAGAAATATATTAGCCAACACTCCCAAAGCGTTTCCGCCATGCTCCAGAAAAAGATTTTCATATATCAAAAAACAGCTTTTAAACGGTAATAAGTTGTATTGTGCGGGAACGGCCGGACTCGAACCGGTGACCTACTGCGTGACAGGCAGTCGCTCTAACCAACTGAGCTACGCTCCCTTTTTGAAATTCGAAAATTGTAAACTAAAAACTTACTCTCG
>JAJYBE010000007.1 GCA_021779205.1 bacterium | reverse complement strand
TTTTCGGCTATTTTTTGCACTTCAACCTTCATAATATTTACCCTACCCTTAATTTCTTTTGCATCCATAATATTTATTTTTTAATAATTAGCAATCCCAATAAGATTGAAAAAATTCCAACGATAGCATAGCCAACTCCATTACTCAATGCCAGCATTTCATTAATAAAGATAACCACACTGATCAAAGCGAAAATTATTCCAACGACAATTAAAAATGCGCCAACCAATCCCTTTTGCAAAGACACTGCCATTTCTTGAATTCGATGCTTAATCTTATCAGCCAGATTATCGGCGAAATTTTTAAAAAAACTGACACCAAGCCCGGAAAGTGTTTCGTGCCAATCAAATGAACCACTCTCCTCTTTTTTAGTTCTTGTTCCTTTTAATGTTGCCATATTTTTTGTTTATTTTTTTTAACTAATTTTATCATAGCATATTTTTTTAAAAAGTCCAAAAAATAGAAAGCAGATTTGTTGCCAGAAAAAATCCGCTGATAAAAAGTGACTGATTATTTTGCAACATTATTTTTCCCAAATTTTCTCCCTCTCCAATGCCGATGTTCGACATAGACTATCCGCCACCAAGCTTGGCCTAAGCGATATCCGCCAAAAAGACCAAAAAATAAAAGACCAAATTGCAGGCAGGGCGGTAAAAAGCAATGCGCGCCAAAGGAGATATATTGTACGGGTACCACTCCGTGATCAAGCATAGCATTCACCAGCCAAATTTCAATTAACCAGTGAATAATTTCTGCCAGGAGCAATCCCAAAAACATTACAAGGAGAATATAGACCGTTTTTCTTATTTGCATTTGATTATTTTTTCGGCCAACCCCAATTCCACTTCGGTTTTTCGCCTTTTTTATAGGCAACAGCAAAGAGAGTTGCAGTTAGCAAAATCACTAAAACAAGAAAAATAGCCGGCACGTCATTAGTCGCTGCTTTGTTAATTGTTTTGGTTGCTGCAAAAAGCAATGCGACATATGCCCCAATCACCAGCCAGCCTTGCCATTTGACCGGTGTCCAGCCCCAGCCAAACCTTTTCTGCTTAAACCAAAGGCCTCTGGGATTGTCTTTTGCGTACGCGATGTAGTTTTTGAACATATTTTTTTAATTCAAATTGTCAACCTGTCACACGCATCAATGCAAAACATGCCAAATAAAAAAGTCTTCGATGAAATCCCATGAGAAGTTTTATTCAACCGGCCAAATCAATTAGTCCCTATGCAATATATCCGAAATAGAGAGAAAGCAGTCCTATTATAATAATTATCCACGCAATGACAATTGCGTGACTTTTTTTGCTAATGATTTTTTTATACATATTCAGCATGCCAACCGGATGCATGAGTAATCCTAAGCCTTTGAAAATTGCAAGCCAGCCCATAATGGTAATGAAAAACGACCAACCGCCACCCCAGGCACCATGGAAAGCTACAATAAAATAACCAATTGCGAGACTGATGAGTCCGCCATACATCATACCCACAGTTGACTTATCAAGTTCTTGCGTAATGTTTTTGATAAATTTCGGATTACCAAGCATTCCTATGCCAATGGCAAAAAAAGTTAGTCCGAACAATTGAAAGATTTGAATCTCAGTCATATTTTTTGTTTTATTCCATTAAATTTCGAGCCTCTGCCCGAAATACTATTTTTTGATTTTTTATAAGTTTATTATACCACAAAAAAAGAAAACTCACCAGTCTCATTTAAAAATCTCCCCATTCCTTCCCAATTCATCAACCGCATCAAACACCAGTTTCATCAGCGCGTCATTTTTATATTTGACCATTCCGCCACGCACTCGTTCGAGTGCCGCTTCATGAGTCAATTTTCCACGTTCAATAGCAGCCTCATATTGATCCAGTGCAATTAGCACTCTGCCTTCCAAGGCTTCCATATATTCTTCCAAAGTTCCAATAATATTGGCGGAAAGGAGAACTTCTTCATCTGGCAAGTTATAGGGATTGACTCCCCGATTAATGTGGTGCGATCCGGCAATAATTCTGATGCGGTCATTCAAACCTTGCGGATACTGCTCCAAAATATCATGCGTCCACTGGGCGTGCTTATCCCAAAATTCACGCATAGTCGTATTTCCGCCAATACCATATTTTTCAAGTGTCGAAAGAGCCTCTGCAATCCGATTGTCATTAAAAGCTTCAGCAACAATTTCCGCTACTGGCGCATTTGAATTGCGAATATTTTCACGCGCGAATATTTTTATGATAACCTGCTGTTCTTCCGGGGTTGCATTGACTGGTCCCGATTTTCCGATGTCATGTAAAATAGCCGCGATACGACCATCCGAATGATTCTTTTTGGCAAGGATCGCTTCCGGATATCTTTGGGCATATTGGTTTTCCAGCCAAGCAAGAACATTGGCCATGCCCTTTTCAATCCGCCTGGAATATTCATTGAACTGGGAATCTTTTTCCAAAAGAGTCAGGCGGTTATTTATCTCCGCGTGAAGCAATTCATGAAAACCAACCCGCTCCAAACTAGCGCGCACTTGATCGTGCAAGATACCATCTTCTTGCTTTGGTTTTGGCGGATCAATCCCATCCGCTCCTCCTTCAAACATTCTAAGCATTGTTTTGGATTGATAAATTTTTAAAATGGCTGATCATGAGACTGGAAAGCTAAATTTTTGGCTTAATATCTGATTGATTTTTAGAATCAAAAACATGTTGAAAAAGGTCCTTGATTTTGTCATAATTATCCCCTCTTGGAAGAAGAATAAAACCAGTCTCCGGGGTCGCGTCGGGAGAATAGAGCAATCCTTCTTTTGAATCCTCAAGCACTTTTTGATAAATCTTTGGATTATTCATTCCCTTGTAAAGATCCAGCAATCTTCGCATTTCCGGAAGTTGCATATCAGTTCGCACATTGTCTCCAAGATTGTTCAAGATGGAATTAATTTTTCCAAAATCAAGTAATCCGATTTGAGCAACCTTAAGCTTGATTTGCTGCAAAAGAAGTTGTTGCCTCTTTGCTCTTTCGAAATCGCTAGTTTGATAGCGGGAGCGAACAAAGCAAAGCGCTTGTTCTCCGGTCAAAGTATTCTTGCCAACCGGCAAAGAAAAATTTCCACCACATTCCGGATTTTTATTCTTACATAGCGGGTATTTCGCAACCACTTTTCCCTTCTTTGTTCTTTCCTTAAATTCTCCTGTTGGTATCGTATATGTATCCGAATCACAAACATTAATATCTTCAAACTGAGAACTTTCATCAAAAGGTTTTGCTAGATCAACATCTACTCCGCCCAAGGTGTCCACCAATTGAGAAAATCCCTTGGTGCTAACTACTGCGGCGTAATGAATCGGTAATCCTGTGATATCGCTAACCAAACTCTCCATATCCGCAATGCCCTGCCCCATCCCCTTCTCTTCTCCATAAGCGTAAACAGCGTTTATCTTGCTTTTTGTGTTTTTCCCTGGATCTGTCACCCACAAATCCCGCGGAACGGAAACAAGAGAAATTTTATTTTCCTTCGGTTTAATACTGGCCACCATAATCGTATCTGTATTCAGCCCTCCGCCAGGATGATTAGCGCCAAGTACGCCCATCAGCAACACATTTATTTGGCCATCACTTTCTCCTTTTAGCGGACCTTGACTGTCAAAGCTGGCCTGAACGATATTGCCAAGCGACGCGCCTTTGACGGAAATTTTATTCATGGTGTTTTTCACTTTCCAAAGAGTGGCACAGCCAGAAATCAAAAAGATAAATGAAATAACGCCCAAAGTGATCCACCATTTCCTGTTTTTATTTTTAATCTTATGAATATGATGAGCGTGAGTAAATTTCATCTTCTCCCTAAATACTGCAAATTTCTCTACCCATTTTTTCCCAGAGAAAAATGTTTTTATTTTTTTAAAATAAATTTTAGTAAAAATAATAAATGCAACAAGAACAGCTATGGTTACAAGCACAATTCCTTGTTTCCTTTGGTCGGTTGCAAGTGTGTTCGCAACACTACCCGGCTGGGTTGTTTTCTTTTGGACAACACCTTTAGGAAACCCCATTATGGTCATCATGCTCTCGCCGGCAACCACCCCCTTGTAGGAATAATAGGCATCGGGATCTTTTCTATTATTAATCCTATCAATACACTGAATTGTAGCCATGCGCAGTCCAATAAAGCATTCTTTAGGTACGCTATCGCGATCAACTCTTTGCGGCAAGTTTATTTTAATTTCCGGATGCCCCACATAGACCGGCCATTTGTCTCCGGTAATATCCCAATAGAGCTCATCATGATCGGTTAAAAATTTTATTGCGTCAGAAATGATATAGTGGATGACATAAATCTTAGCACCGGTTATTGGCTGTGTTTCATCGCCAATTTCGACTTTCAGGTAAGCTTTTTTCTTATCATCGCCTTGAAAGCGGGACTGTTTGAAAATATATGAATTTCCATTCTCATCCAGGACGGAAAGATCAGTCACGCTAATGGAATAATTCGTCCCGCTTAAGTCTTGATAATTCAATGGAATGTATCGGGTTATGCCAGTTTTGGTATTGTCTCCAAAGTCATAGTCAATTGATTCAGTGACAGAAACCGTAGTATCAGCATTGATATTCATAACCACACTATCCGAATCAACATGCTCCACGCCGGCAGGAACAATGCTTTCCGCTTGAGAAGGCTTAGTAGAGAAGACTGCAAATAAAAAAAGACTTACTATAAATAGGAATATTTTTTTCATAAAAAATCCAAAACAACAAAGAAACATCGGAGACATCTCTGCAAACAAGAGGAGCATGTCCGCTTTTTCAATTTAAACCTACAATAATGATACTAGCAGATTTCACCGCCTAGTGCAAACAAATCTATGCGCCTTAAATAAAGAAATAAGATCTTGTAATGACCTTATTTCCTTCGCTTTATTTGGCACAGTCAACTCCTGCTTATTATCTCGCCTCATTAACTCATACTTGGGTGTCCGCGACCAATTGAAGGCGAAGACATCATGCCCCAAAGAGAAAAACCGAGAACAATTAAGCCAAGAATGACACTATTCCAAACTGCACCAGTTGCCATTGTGATGGCTAACGGACTGATTAACAACCAAAAACCCAAAAGACCAGAAACCCAGCCAACCCACATAGAACTTTCTGTATCTACAAGCTCAATTAGGGCGAAAACAGCCACTAGGGTGCCGACAATAAACGGATTACTATAAAAACCAGCTGCCATCACAAATGCCGAAGCTATCAACCACAAACCGGCCACTAAATTTATGCCACCTGCGATTTTTACATTCTCACGCATACATTTTTCACCTCCTTTCAAAAATATTTAACCTTTATGCCAGTAATACGATTTGTGGTTGGTTTTTGGTTAATTTTGGGGGGTATATTGTCATGCCCAAGCAAAAAACGTTTTTTTGATGTTTTTTTGGATATTGACACAGATGCCTAGATGACCTTCGGACAAATATACTGGAAAATTGGGATCTGAATGATATTTTTGATTTTAAATATTAAAATCTTTAGCGCATTTATTTATAATTATACTTAAGAAGATTTAATTTTTGATCTTAGGTGTGGCAATGACTGGATTTCACCGTTTGCTATGTGATAAAAATATATATAGACAGTTCTATGCCACAAGCCTTTTTCATGTACAACAGAACGAAGCTCTTTTTCACCAGTCAAATTTCCATTTTCATCAACAATGTCTGAATATTCTTTCATGTTTTTAGTGAATAATATGGAATTATATTTATATTCCTGCCACAACAATAAATTCAGTTAAATAAGCTATTCAACCTTAACACCTATATAAGCTTTTATTTTTCTGTCCCCGCTAATGACAAACGCAAGCGAACGCATGCATCCGTCATCAATATCTCCTTCCATCCTAAGCATATTCCTGCGACAACTAGCGTTGGTTCCTCCTGGAAGAACTATGGGCAATAAATATTTTTCTTTTTTAATTATTGATTTAAATTCAATTATCTCTGGAACAACTTTATATGCTCTAATTCTTGAGTATTTGGAATTGTTTTTTCTAATTTCATTTGATAATTTATCAGCAGACCCTTTAAGCGAACCGCGAGTCCAAGATTTTGGAAGTCCACCTGCTTCTTTCCACAATCCAATCTCATCCGCATCAACATATCCGATATACCACTCAACACTATCATATGCCTTAAGTCTTTTGGGATATTCGGCAAAAATAATTTTATCCAGCTTTACTTCTTTTAATTTCAAAACTTCTTTTTTGTTTGCAGTCAAATTTCTTGAAAATGTTTCCTTGGTTGGCTTGGTGATATAATTTTTGACTTCCGCCTTTCGCATTTTTTTGGATGTGAATCTTTGAGAAAATACAAAACATCTTTTAACTTCAATTCTTTTAACTTTTTTTATTAATTCCATAATTATTAAATAAATTGCATTTCAATATTTATTATTATACACTAAATCCAACCTTTAGCATTTATTATTAAAATCAGAACTAATTTGCAACGGACTAGGGTATATGTTTCGAACCAATATTTTGGAAAATTGGAAGCAAGTTGAGATGAGATTGGAGCGCGCCAAAGCCTTAATGAAGTAGTAAATTATTCCTTCAATCTATCTATCCTTATTGCCACAACACCAAATTCTTGCTCCTGCTCTTTAGTATAAAATTTATAATAAACATCGACTGCATCATTAATATCATTCTTGTTGGGAATAACATTTTCAACACCTTCTTTTTCTATCATTTCTTTGAAGTTTTTGTAGATATTTTTTTCAATAACTGAAAACCTTATTTTTTCTGGTTCCAATTCTAAAATATCTCCAACATTAATTGAGGCAAATTCACCTTTATTCAAACGACCTTCAATAGTTTTCTTTCCCTCCAAAATAAAGGAGTGATATGGCTCCTGAACATTGATTGAAATAATTAACATAATTTTAATTTTAAAAATAAAACAAGGGTGGATTCTTTGAATTTACTACCCCTAAAAACTAATCTTGCTGTTTTACCATAATCAATCTTGGCTCTCCATCTCCAAAATAATTTTCTTTGCGCGATTCCACTTCAAATCCAAACGACTCATAAAGCTTGCGAGCGTGATTATCCGGATGCACGCAAAGAGAAAGTTTTTTATATTCTTTCAGCTTTTCAAATAGAAGTTCCATCGCCTTTCGCCCGAAACCTTGCTTTTGAAATTCAGGCTTTATAACAAGCCCGCTTATGTCAGCATAATCAGAATCCATAATATCATAGGAAATACTTCCCGCAATATCATTATCATTCTTAATCAAATAAACAACTGAATTTTTAACATATTTCTCAACTTCTTTTTCAGTGAAATATCCTGAATATAACTTTAGTCCGATTGCAGTTTTTTCTACTTCAAGAAGTGTTTGAATATCTTTGATTGTTGCTCGTATTAGTTCCATATTTTTTGATGACTTGAAAACAAATCGCTATGTTTGAGTATTTTCAATAATTGAATAAAAATTTATTTTATCTACCCCCTCCCAAAAAAAACTTTTTGGCGAGACTATTTAATATTAAGCTTTTATCAACTTATTGGATTGGGATTATTTAAATTCATCATTTGGTTATAGTGTGCTTCATATCCTGAATCTTTAAATATTTTTTTAAATGCTTCTTTAAAAATTTGAGGGTCGATTTCTTTAGAATCAGAAATGTTTATTGGATCAGAATGTGATTCTTTGTTTATATATCTTATGAAAAAATTATTTTTTTCATCTTTTTCCAGCTCTTTCGTAAGTTCGTTAAAATCATTTTTTTCTATAAAGCCAAAAAATCTTTCAAGGATATTTCTCATAGCATTTGCCAATATTACTTCAGTTGCCTTGCCTTCGTCATAATCTTTTAATATTTGCCAGTATGATTGATATTCGTTTTGAATATCTTTTCTGTTCATTACAGATAATTGCGAAAAATTAGATCTGCAAAGCCTAAAAAGTTTTGCATTGTCATCTTTTTGCTTATGGAGTAGTTCATGAAAAAAGTATAAATTATGGGTTAAAATAAATACTTGCTTATAATCATCATTAAAGAAATTTTTTCTTATAAGCTGCGCAATGTTAAAAACATACATATGCGATAAACTTGAAATTGGATCATCAATAACAACTATTTTTTCAGTTACCACTTCATCATCATTTTCCTTGCCTTTACATAATTCTAAAAAATACAAAAAACTAATTACTGTTTTTTCCCCTTCGCTCAATGTTTCAAATTTGGCAATATCCTCGTTTGGTCTTTTTAATTTGTAGGACTTTTCTCCAACTGGAACAATAGAAAATCCATCTAGCCCAAAATATATCAACTCGCTATTTATAGCATCAATAGCGTCTTGAATATTTACCATTTCTTTTTGTTCGTCTTGTATTATTTTTTTCTGTTCACCAATTTTTCCATTAACTTCCGAAATTTTAGCTTCAATGTCTGACTTTTCTTTTTTAAGTTTTTTATTCTGTATTGTATAATTTTCTATTGTTTGGTCATAATCCCACCTCATAACCTCCCAGAACTCTTTGACAATTTGCTCTTTTGTTTTTTGCTTATTCTTTATTTTTTCGTTATGAGTCTTGATTTCTTCAATAATTGTATCTAAAAAATTGTTTAAAGCATTTTGCTCTAAAATACTCGATTCAAGATTGATAACTATGTTTGGGTGCTTAATTTTATTAGAAATTTTCAACCAATTACTACTTACTTTATCAATGAAATTTTTAAATAAGAGCTTGAAATCTTTTTCTTTATTTTTTACAAAATCTATCTTTAAAAATTCGGTCTCTAAATCTTTTACAGCTTGATATTCTTTCCAATATTCTTTATCAAAATTTTCTAATGATGTAATTTTATTTTGATAAGTTTCGTCGAAATAATCTTGGATTTCTTGGTGTAAATCTTTAGTAATGGTTTTTTGCTGGCAAAAAGGACAAGTTTCATTTTCTTCTTTTGGCTCATTTAAAAATTCTTTTCCTTTCTTTACCCAATCAGAAATATTCAATTTGTTTATAAGTTCCGCGACTTGTGAATTTTCATTGCCAATAATTACTTCTTTGAAGATTTCTTGATTTTCTATATTCCAAAAATCAAAATTAACCTTTTTAACTAAACTTTCCTCGTAAGATTTGGCGTTTTCTCCTTGAGTTGCTTCCGCCTCTTTTTTCAAAACCTCTATTGATTTTTGGGGCTTATTATTTGGTTTTTGTAATTTGAAAATAAAATCAAACAAGGATTTTTTACTTCCCATCTTTCTGTCTAGGCAAAACTCCAAAATTCTATCGCCGCCATAATAATCATTTTTAATTTTCCATGTTTTTTCTTCCGAGTTGGTTTGTAGAATATTTATATCTTCTTGTTTTTTCTCTAAATTAAATTGAAATCCAGTTTTCAGCTTATCGTTTTTAATTTGATTTTTTAGTTTATTGATCTCTTGTGTAGCTATATCTATTTTTTCTTTTGCTGCTTTATTTTCCGACTTTAAACTAAAAATGCCTCTCTGTGTATCCTGATAAAAATTATCAGTAACAAATTTTTGATTATAAACTAATACTTTTTCATTACTTAATCCTGAAATTGAACAGCAAGAAAAACAAGCATTGTCTTTATCTTGGAGATAATTTGAGAGTGTTGTTTTTCCCGTTCCATTCAGTCCGTAAACAAGATTGATTTTTTTATCAGTCTCTAAAACTGCTGGAGTTTGGCCATAACTTGCGATATTTTTTATAGAAATTTTGTTGATCATATCTATATTTCCCTTAAAACATCAAAAATTTTTTGTTCGTAAATATCAATCAATTTATTATTTGCTTTTATCACTTCTTCCTCGTTTTTTAAATCGCTCAAATATCTTTCTTGTAATTCCTCTGCCAAGTATGGGATTTTGATTTTAGACAAGTAATCAAAACTCACTCTTGGTAATTGCGCACCTTTTAGCCCTTTCAAAACCTCAGTGTTAAATTCCTCACTTCTTAAAATAATTGCATAAAGCCACGGGTTCATTTCTTTTTTCTTTTTCCTTAAAACTAGAATATCGGTAGAGCAAATGCCTTTTCGATCTGCTAGCCATACCTTGTTTAAATTTGGTCTTAATTTTCCATAAAGAATATCTGAAACTTTAAATACATTTTTAATACTTCTGATTGATTTAATCTCGGTATTTATCTCCCCAACAATATTTCCTGAATTTGACTCGATATTTTCCAGTCCAATATATACAACATCACCAGAACTATTTTGAGGATTTATTTGATCACCAACTTTTTCAAATAATTCACCCAACTCTACCCATTCAACACCCTTTAATTTTCTAAGTGCCTGACCAAAATATCGTCTCTCTCTCTCTCGAGTGATTTGATAATTTCTTTGGCGTGGTCTATGGCGTTTTGCTTGACTTCAATTTGTTCAACGATTTCTTTTTGAACCTCAATCGGCGGAAGTGGGATTTTAAGTTTTCTTAAATCAGAATTTGATAGATGTAAAATATTAATACCTTTTGCAAAAGTCGCCAATTGATTCTTTACTGATGAATTGCTAATTAAATAGGCTAAATAAACTCCCAAAATATATTTATTTTCTGTTCTTATTATATTTATATCTCCGCCAATAATTACACCATCTTCATTTAATGCCCTGGCAACAGCAATACCCATTGCATCAGCAGTGGTTGTTGATGGAATCAAAACATCACCTTTTTTAGATAAAATTTTTCCCTCTATGTTTGTTTTGCTTATAACATTTTCAATAACTGGCTGATAAATTGTATAAATCTCTCCATAATGAATACATTTATTTTTTCCATTTTCAACAATATCTTTTTTAGATATGCCTTGACCCCTTAAAAATGTTATCTTTTTTTGTTTTTCCAATTCTTCCAATTCTACTATCGGCCATTTCTGATTTGCATAAGTAGCAACTTCTTTATATCTATCCCCTGATAAATTATAATCTCCCATTGCAATTATTTTTTCCTTAGCAACAATATGCGCAATTTGTTTTTTGTCTTCACTGAAATTTTCATCGCTCAATGATGATTTATATTTTTTGATAATTTCCAAAGCTAAAGGTAAATCGTTTTTATCGTGTTTGCGCCTTTGCGCCCCCAAATCAAAACCGTCATTTTGAATTTTTACAAACAAAAAGTTTTTTGTTTTCTTGGAAATCTCATTATCAAAAAGTAAAATACTGGTTTTAACTCCCGCATAAGGATTAAAAACACCGGCAGGAAGCGAAACGACTGCAAAAAGTCCGTCTTCAACTAATTTTTTACGTAGTTGTGTGTAGGCGTTGTTTGATTGAAAAATTATTCCTTCGGGAACGATGATCCCGGCTCGTCCTTTGATTGTTAAATGCTCAACAATATAATCTACAAAAAGAACTTCAGCACGATTTGCTTGGATAGAAAATTTTTTATGCGGAACAATTCCGCCTTTCGGTGTCATAAAAGGAGGATTTGCGAGAATTACATCAAAAGTTTCGTCCCAACGCTTTTCGCTCGTCAGCGAATCATACTCATGTATTTTTGGCTCTGGGAATCCGTGCAAATACATATTCACAAGCGCCAATTTCACCATATCGGGTGAAATATCATAGCCCGCCAAATTATTCATCAATTTTAATTTTTCGTCTGGCGTGAGCGGTTTTTCTTTGTTGGTTTTCAAAATGTGCTTGTAGGCAGAAATCAAAAATCCAGCCGTTCCGCAAGCGGGATCAAGGATTGTTTCGTTTTTCTTTGGATCAACCACTTCAACAATAAAATCAATAATATGGCGAGGTGTGCGGAATTGTCCCGCGTCGCCTTGGCTTCCGAGAATAGAAAGCAAATATTCAAAAGCGTTGCCCAGATTTTCGCTGTGTTCGTAATTAAATTCATTGATCTCTTTGAGGAATAACGAAAGCGTGCGAGGGTCGTTGTATGGCAAAAACGCGCCTTTGAAAATATCACGGAACAATTGCGGAATATGCGGATTTTTCGACATATTCATAATTGCCTGAACATAAAGATCAAGGCGTTCTTGCCCTGAAAGTTTATTGTCCAAAAGTTTCGTCCAAGCGTATTGCGAAAAACCGTTCGCGAAAAATTTCGCCTCTCCACCGAGTTCTTCCGATTCCTTGTCCATATCGTCCATAAACTTATAGACGAGAGCAGTCGTGATTTGTTCAACTTGAGCTTTTGGGTCTGGCACTTTACCGACAAGAATTTGTCGGGCAGAGTCTAGTTTTCGTTTTGTAGTTTGATCAAGCATAATTTTTTGGTTACCTCATATAAACATTGACGGGGACATAGTCTTTTACATATTCAGGAACAGTTTCCCGCCAGCCGTTTAATTCCTTAAATTCCGACATTGTAAATCCAGCATATACATTCAATTCCGCAAATTGTTTCTTGTTGATAATCTCGCGGAATTTTTCGTCCGTAACATACGCTTTCAGATAATTTTTGATATGCGGAACATATTTGCTTTCGGGTTTGTAGATTGAGATAAATTTTTCGCATTCTTCTTCCAGTTTTTCGTCTTTGGATTTGAAAACATCGATCAAGCCGAAAGCTCGTTCCAAAAATTCACGCCAAGAAATACGGCGATCAAGATTTTCGCTCTTGCGAATTTTTTCAAGATTGAGGAACAGTTGTGGTTTGTCTTCGTATTTGTCGCGCATAATTTGCACGGCTTTGTCCCATTGCTCGTTCTCCACCGCTGATTTTACCTCCGTATCTTTTTGCAATTCTTCACGGGCTTTTTCAAAAAGTTTGCGATCAACTTTCATTCCCTCAATTCCGACAGGTGTTTCGGTGAGCGTTTTTACTTTGTCGGGATTGAAAACTTCTATTTCATCAATTGGAGCGCCAACAGGTCCTTCTCCGCCAGCTCCTTTTTGCTTGATTGGCAAATGCAAAACTTCGTCATAATCAAATTTTTCTTCAAAGTATTCGCAGTTGGCAAAGAAGTCGAAAAATTTGAAATGGTCTTTTGGTTTTTTGTGCTTTTCGCCGTATTCGTCGGTATATTCAAAAGTGAATTTTCTTGTGCCTCGTCCTTTGATCTGAATAAAATCAGTCGGCGAAAATATCGGGCGCATAAGCGCAAGATTCAAAATATCTTGGCAATCATAGCCCGTTGTCATCATACCGACAGTTACGCAAATTCTCGTTTTACTGGATTTGTAGTTTTCCAAAAATTTGGTGTGTCCGTTTAGCTTGTTGTTCGCGAAATTGATTGTAAATTGCTGGCTGTCGGCAATGTTTGAGGTAATTTGTACGGCAAAATCAGAATTGTATTTATCGGGCCAAAGCTGGCTCGCCATTTGGTTGAGTATTTGTGTAATTTTGGAAGCGTGTTTTTGGCTAACGCAAAATATAATGCTCTTGCCGATTTCACCGCTTATCGTATCTTTGATAGCATTTTCAATAAATGTCTGGCAAAATACGCGATTGGTTTTTTCAGAAAAGAATTTCTTTTCAAAATCTTTTTGGAAAAATGTTTCTTCTTCGTTTCCGGTTTCAAAAAATTCTTTTTTTATTTCTTCAACTTTTTCCTCTTCATTTTTTCGTTCATATTCTCGTAAAACTTTATATCCTTCTTCGGAGAGTAATTGTGCTGTTATTTCTGTTCTTGCGTCTACAACAATGGGATTTACTAAAAATCCTTCTTTTACGCCGTCAAGCAAACTGAAACGGAAAGTCGGCTCGCCATTTTTACAGCCAAAAGTCGTGTAGGTGTCCAAGAGTTGCCGCTTTTCCCAAGCGCGCGGGTCTTTTTGTGAAAGTTTTTGCGGATCAACATTTTTCAAATAGTCTTTCGGCGTTGCAGTTAAACCTAATTTATAGCCGATAAAATATTCAAAAACCGCTCGCGAGTTTCCGCCGATTGCGCGGTGCGATTCATCGGCAATAATCAAATCAAAATCAGTCGGGCAGAATTGTTTTTTGTATTTATCTTGCGCCGAAAGACTTTGAACGGTTGAAATGACAATTTCCGCTTTTTTCCAGTCATTGCGGTTTTGTTTATAGATAACAGCGGAAAAATCGTTGCTTAAATAGCGGACAAAGTTTTTGTGCGCTTGATCTTCCAATTCCAAACGATCGACCAAAAACAAAATTCTTTTGGCGTTGCCTGTTCGCAAAAATAGCTTGATGACGGCAGCGGAAATAAGCGTTTTTCCTGTTCCTGTTGCCATTTCAAAAAGAAAACGATCATTTCCAGCTTCGGCGGATTTTTGCAAAGCGTGAATTGCTTTGAGTTGATACGGGCGCAAAATTCGCAAATTTTCGTCCCAAAGATATTGCTCACGAGTTTCTTCTTGTTTGTAGCGCGGATCGTCTTTAAAATTCGGATTTTGCGTGAGGGCGATATAATCATCATTAACTTCTTCGTCCGCTAATCGTTGATTATCTGGTTTGAAATCCTGCCTGTGTTTTAGAGATTCTTGCGTTGGAAATTCGGTTATAATTTCAGGATCGCCTCGTTCCAAATCCCAGAAATAGTGCAAATTACCATTTGAGAGAATTATAAAGCGAGCGTTTTCGGTATGAGCGTATTTTCTGGCTTGTTCTTTTCCGTCAAGTGGGTTTTTATCTTCTTTCTTGGCCTCCAAAATAACAAACGGGAAACCTTTTTCATCAAGTAACAAAAAATCAATAAATCCGTTTTTTGTGGTTTCAAAATCTTCACCAAAAGAGTCAATGTCTTTTTGGACAATCTTCACATTTGGTTCAAGCGAAATATTTGCTTGTCCTTTTTCATTATCAAAAAATCGCCAGCCGGCTTGTTCAAGCAGTTTGTTTATTTTTATTCGCGCTTTTGCTTCTTTTTGCATAAAATTAACAATCGGAATTTCCCAAAAATTCCGCCAATTTACAGCACCTTATCTATCTATATGCTATCATTAAGTAAACATTTATTCAAGACAATATTTTTCTTAAAAAAAACACCTGCTCTATTAGCAAGTGTTTCTACTATGCACGGGGTGTAGGAATCGAACCTACGTCAGAAGTTTTGGAGACTCCCGTACTGCCACTGTACGAACCCCGCAAACGCCAGAGTTGGCTTGATAAAATTATCCGACTCAGCATTTAATTGCAAAACTTTATTTCATTTCCTTATGCAAGGTGTGCTTTTTGCATTTCGGACAATGTTTTTTCATTTCCAATTTTTCCTTGATCTTTTTCTTATTTCTAGTTGTGAAATAGTTGATATTAGCACATTCCAAACATTTCATCTTTGCCAAATTTTCTCGCGACATAAATTTAAATTGTTTAATTATTACATTCTAACCTGAGCCATTGTCCGGAATCCCTGCCTGCCGGCAGGCAGGGGGCCTTCAGTCTGAGCCGTTGCGCAGAATCGAACTGCGGACCTTTTCCTTACCATGGAAATGCTCTACCGACTGAGCTACAACGGCCTGTTTTATTGATTCAATTTTGTGGGCCGGGAGGGATTCGAACCCCCGTAGACCGAAATCGGCTGATTTACAGTCAGCTGCGATTGACCACTCCGCCACCGACCCACTTTTCTATCTATTTTTCATTAATGAGCCGAAGATCGGAGTTGAACCGATAACCTACTGTTTACAAAACAGTTGCTCTGCCATTGAGCTACTTCGGCATACCAGGCGTATTTTTTTCACACCTTATCATTCTATCAGCTTCCGAGAATTTTTTCCAGTTTTCTGATTTTATATCTCGCATTGCGATTTGTCGGGTTCAATCTTAACACTTGTTTGAAACATTCTTTTGAGTGTTCAAGATTCTTCACTTCCAAATAATATTCTCCCAATCGCTCATAAGCTTCAATGTCTTTCGGGTTAGCGGCAATCCGTTCAATCAAAAGCTCCTCAAGACGACTTTTGGTTTCGCGTCTTCTTTTTGGAACAACGACGTGATCGCTGATAATTGGACGAAAGAATTTTTCTTCCACATCTTCCTGCGTTGCCCGTCGTCTTAAGCCTAATCGTTCACGAATATCTTTCTTCTCAGGACTATATTTTCCAATTTTATCTATAATTCCATCCAATGCTTCACTTTCCTTTGCTGTTGGAGCATTTTTTTCCGATTCTGACTCTCTCTGGGTTAATCGTTCATTTTCAAGCTTATCTTCCAGCCTAGCACTTCTTTTCTTTCGAATCCCTTCTCCTAAATTTTTTAGCTTATTTTCTAATTTCAAAAAAACAATCCGGGATCTTTTGACCGTTTTTTCCAAAAGAACTAACGAGACTTGCTTCAGTTTTGCCGTCACCCTCGACTCCTCCAACGCTCTTTCAGAAAAATTATTCGCACCACCAGCCATTGCGCGAAGTTCGCGCTCTTTCTTTAATTTTTCTTCTTGCTCCAAACGGTTAATTTCCGGAGTTTTTTTGACTAGAAAAATAATTATTCCGATAACGCTAAGAATGACTAAGATTGGAGGAATAATTTGGTACAACATAATATTATTCACTTCGCGAATCCCGCTTTGGCGGAAACATACGAGTCTGGGACAAAATAATTTTATTTTAATTCTTCTTTTTTAACTGTCAGATATTTACCACTTTTCAATTTAACTTTTACCTCTTGCGTGATTGCATTTATTTCGATTACCGTGCCATCACCATCAACCGTACTGATTGAACTATACATTTCCGGCATGCCTTCAAGCATCTCGCGATAACTCTGAGCTTCATAGGCCAGACAGCACATGAGGCGTCCACAGGCACCGGAAATCCTTTCTGTTCCACGATGTGCAATCTGTTGAACTCTCGCCATGTCAGTTGGAATACTGGGAATATTATTCTTCGCCTTAATGCAACACATTGCTCGTCCGCAAACACCACAGTCACCCAATTTTCTCGCTTCATCACGCGAACCGATCTGTTGCATGCGAATAACCTTTTTAAATTTGAGCGAAAGATTTTTCACCAGCTCCCTAAAATCCACTCGACCATCTGAGGTAAAAATGAAAATGATCTGTTTTCCGTCCAAACTAATTCTCGCATCAATTGCCTTCATTGCCAAGCCTAACGCTTTGAGTTCGCTTTTGCAAAATTTCAAAGCCGCTTCCTTCTCTTTTTCTTTTTCCAAAAAACCCTCTTTGTCTCTGGTTGTCGCTAAACGCAACACTTGTTCTTTCTCTTTAAGACAATTTTCTTGACCATCAGCCACAACCGTCCCAAGTTCATTAAAATGTTCGCAAGTAACAACAACGCGGTCTCCGATTTTTAGCCTAATCTCACTCTCACAAATACGCGGTCCCTCCCAGGAATATATTTTAACAAAAACAGTCATTATATTTTTATCCGCCGACTGACGGATTATTAGTTATAGCTCCATTCGAGTAAAACCTCCCACGCGAATATTCTCTCCAATCTTGGCGATTTTTTCAGTGATGAGCGCTTCAACCGTTTGGTCGGGATTTTTAATAAAAGATTGGGTAAGAAGCGCCAAATCTTCCCTAAATTTCTTTTCTTTTCCTTCTAGAATTTTTACCATAATTTCCGCTGGTTTATTTTCCGCCTTCAATTGTTCCTGCCAAATTTCTCTTTCTTTTTCAAGTATCTCGGCGGACACATCTTCCGGTCGCACATATTGCGGATTCATAGCCGACACATGCATCGCCAAGTCCTTGGCCAATTCCAAGAACTCAGTGTTTCTGGCTACGAAATCGCTTTCACAATAGAGCTTCACAATCGCACCAAGCTTATTGTTTGGATGAATATAGGAAACGATGACACCTTCACCAACCTCACGATCTGATTTCTTAGCCGCTTTCAATTGTCCACGCTTGCGAATAATTTCAATCGCTTTTTCTTCGTCTCCGCCCGCTTCATCCAAAGCCTTTTTTGTTTCAACAATTCCCGAACCAAGCATCTCCCTAATCTTTTTTATTTGTTCCAAATTTGACATAATTTTAAAATATAAAACTAATTTTTGGTTTCTGTCGCTGTTTTGTCTAGAGCGGCTTTTTCTGTAACCACTTTTTGTTTAGCATCAAGCACAGCTTTCACGACATAAGCCATTAAAATCTTAAGTGATGAAACAGCATCTTCATTGGCAGGAATAATATAATCAATGCCACGCGGATCAATGTTTGTATCAGCCAAGGCGATCACGGGAATATTTTTAATCCTAGCTTCTTTGATAGCGAGATTATCCTCAACAACACCAGTCACAAAGATTGCTCCTGGCAATTTGTCCATATGCTTAATTCCACCCATCTTGGTTTCCAAGCGTTCCAATTCTTCGGCAAATTTCATCTGTTCAAATTTAGTATACTTGCCATATTCCCCTTTTTCCAATTTATCCTGTCCATCACGCAAATACCTTGTACGACCGGAAATTGCCGAATAGTTGGTGAAAGTTCCACCAAGCCATCTTTCAGTCACAAATGGCATCTCGCATCTTTTCGCTGCCGCTTCCACGATTTTTTTGGCTTGCTTTTTTGTTCCGACAAAAAGAATTTTTTGCCCGCTGGCAATCACCTTTTCCATGAAATTTAAGGCTTCTTTCAGCTTCTGAGCAGTCTTTTGCAAATCCAAAATATTGATCCCGTTTTTCACCCCAAAAATAAATTCATCCATCTTGGGATTTTTTCTCGATTTGTGATGTCCAAAATGGACGCCATTTTTAAACATCTCCTCCATATTAATTTCCAATTTTGAAAAATCAAAATCAGAAAAACAATCAACCGCTTCTCCTGCCGCTCCTTTTCTTTCAGCCACCGCAGAAGCTGAAACATTCTTCTCTTCCATATTATTATTCCTTTAATAATTATACGCACCTCAAAAGTGAGTCGCGTTTCCGCTATTTTCCGTTGACAATAGGCTTTTGGCTCAATATCAGCATCTTATTCCCCTAACCTTTCGGCTCAAGGGGCAGGACAATGCTCGGAAAATATGAGTTTTTATACTTAGCTACTATATCAGCTCGCGCCACACTTGTCAATTAGCGAAAAGCATGCTAAATTTATCTAGTCCTGCACTAACCATTAAGTTGGTAAAAGGATAAACCACGTGTTTAAATTAATTTAACCCAAATTTGCCCAAATTTAGAGTCCTAAACAATCAGGCTTAATTAAGCTTTATTTCCAGCTCTTGAGGGCTAAAAAGCAGTCAATTTTATGAAAAAAGACATTCATCCCAAGTATTTCCCAGATGCTAAGATTATTTGCGCTTGTGGCAATATAATTGAAGCCGGTTCCACGATTCAAGAAATGAAAGTGGAAATCTGCTCCGCTTGCCATCCATTCTACACGGGCAAGAAAAAAACTATGGACACTGCCGGTCGTGTCGATCGCTTCAAAAAAATCGCCGAAAAGAAAGCCGCTCCAAAAGTAAAAAAGGAACGAGTGCGGAAACCAAAAGCGGAAACCAAAAAAGTGATTTCAAAGAAAAAGTTGAAGAAATAGTTTTTTCTATATTTCCAAAAAAGCCCAGACAGAAATGTTTTGGGCTTTTTGTTTTATTATTTCATCTCAAGCGAAGTTCTATATCTGGAATGCAATCAAAGCTTGCCCGCAACTCAAGTCTTACAATAATAAATAAAAAGAAACGAGCATATAGCCCGTTTCTGCAAAAATACAAATATATAAAGCTTTAGCGCTTCGCCCACTAAAGGGGTGGACGGTCGCCACGGAAAGGTAAATAATCTACAAACTGATTTTTTCTTACTTTTTTAAGCTACATCATAATTATACACCCCCATTCATTTCTTGTCAAATTCTGTCAATTCTTTCTCCCCTTTTTCCTTTTTAACAGCAAGCCAAACCCAAGTATGGCTCTTTTTAAGCATTTTGCCAACTTCTCTAGTAGTTAATCCCTGTTCATACATAATCCTGGCTTTTTCTTCTAGACTTTCAATTTTCTTTTTTTGATGTATTGATAATCCCATATTTGGATTATATCAAATTGTAAAAGTATGTCAAATGCTTAATCATTAATGACTGGCAGATAGGTACACCGGCAATATCCATATTTTTCATTATTGCAATCCTTGCATGGCAACGGATTATTTCTGATAGCATCCCTGATTAGATAAATTTTGCCATTTTGTTTTTTGCAATTTTCACAAGAATTATCCGCAGAAGACACTTCAACTTTTAAAACACCGAAATTATTCCACTGCATCAAATTTTCTCTTCTTGACACATTTATTTCTTCCGCTATTGTTTCGTATTCTTTTTTGCGCTGGTTATTATAATAAATATTCCATTCATTTTCTATTTCATTTTTCTGATCTTCAGTGACAAGTTTTTTTATTTGGTTACTTGGACGATATCTCACATATATAAAATTACCGCAAAATATACACTTAGTTTTTCGCTTTGGACATTTTTGTAATATTTTTTTACAATAAGGGCAACTTGATTGTGAATCATTTCCCATAAAATAAAAAATTTATTTCCAATGATACCAATTTTTAAACCCTCCGACAAGCGCATAAATCATTCCGACAATCATTAGGGGCATAGCAATAAACCCGAAAAATTTAATTTCTGTTTGAAATCCTATTGTAATTGAAATTACTCCCAAAAGAATAATTCCAAGTCCTTTTAGCATTGAATTCTTTCCCTGTCTTGGATTCGATATATCCATCGTTTGGATTTTTGGTTGTGCGCTGTTTATCAAATCGCTCCCACAATGCTTACACTTAATTGCTTCGTCCTGAATTTCTTCAGAACAGTATTGACATTTTTTCATAGTTTTTTGCTTATTAATTTGTTGATTATAGAATACTGCATAAATCAATTCTTGTAAAATTATGCAATTCCACCTAATATTTTATGGTGGCTAAACTTCGCCTCTTCAATATTCACGCCGACATAGGCGCGCAAGGTCGTCCGCTCAGATTTATGGCGACAAAGCGTTTGCACTTCCTTGATATTGACCCCGCCTTGAATCAAATAGGTAGCGAAAGTCTTGCGGAAAATATGATGTTTAATGTGTTTTTTGATTCCAATATTGTCCAAATGCGTGCGCATATAATTCCTGGATGATACAGTCAAGAGTCGGCCACGACCGGAAACAAAAAGATAGGGTAGTTCATCCTTTCTTTTTTCTAAATATTTTTTCACCCAGAAAATACTCCGATCAGTGAAATAAACCATTTCAATGTCTTTGGTTTTGGCGTTGATAACCCGCACTTCCTTTTTCTCATAATCAATGTCATTTTTATCAAGTGAGCAGGCTTCAGAAATTCTCATGCCAGTGTCGAGCAACACCTCAATCAATGCTCGAGTCCTTAAGTCTGGTAAATAATTTTCATCTAAAGCATTTCTAATTTTCTCCAATTCTTCCAGCGTGAGATATTCAACTGGCTTTCTTGTGAGTTTTGGAACCTCGATGTCGCGCCAATCGATTGGCAATTTTATGCCGGAATCTTTGATGTATTTTAAGAGTGTTCGAAAAACACAAATTGATCGTTGCGGTCCGGTTTTACCGTGAGTCATCCCTGCTTCAATGACCATAGCAGAATCCGCAATCGTCAAATCGTCAAGCTCCTTGTTTTGAATAGAGTGTGAAAGTGAACCAAATAGATACCGCCGATGTTCGATAATGGTTTTTTTAGACATTCCCTTTGCTCTTAAATACTCAAGATAATTTTCATACGTTTCGCATATCTTCATAAAAAAATGGAACCCACCGCAATGCAACTCGCGATAGGCTCCCTTTTTGTGGCAGTAAAAAAACACTTAAACCACCACACGAAAAGTATAGCACAAAATCGTCATTGGTTGCATTATGCGAATTCTCGCAGAACCCTTGCGGGACAATGAGTTTGTTAAATTTTACCAAACAGCAGACACTAGCACGAAATTGATAGACTTGTCAAGTTTTTTTTACTCAATTTTCTAACTTGTCTATTTTCTGATGCGCTTTATAGTTTCCATAAACGGCAATTACTAAACCAGCAATTTGCATAATCAAATCAGCCAGCTGGCTCATCTGATCAGTCGTCACGAGCTTGGCAACTCCGGTCATTCCTAAAATCGTAATGACCAGACCAATCCAAGTTTTGTATCCTTGTAGAATTTCCATAGGTTTATTCTTTAATGATTATTTTTTCCTAAACTTTCGATAACTAAATCCGCCTTTCGACCAATCGGCGTTTTCCGTTTTTACTTCGTAGTAATTAATCGGACGCTCAACCCCGCCCCATGGATCTAAAATCTTCTTTGTTCCGTCCGCCTTAATAATCCGCACAACAAAATGCTGTTGCTTTCCGGCTGTTGGACTAAAATCCACTTCCTTGATTGTTGGTGACCAATCCGGCGCGCGATTGATGTCTGTTTCTCTTCCGAGAAAATCAATGCCTAAAATTTTTGCCGCAGTTGTGTCATCTATCAAATCTTTGTTTGCTCCAAAATATGCACCACCAGCCAGTAGTCTTTTATTGATTTCTTCCGGTGTGAAACTCGTGCCAAAAATGATATTGTAAACTGTCGTGATTGAAAAAAGCTTGCAACCATAGTAGCGCGAATTACTCTTGCTTGCTCCGAGATAAAGTTTTTCATATCTCGCTTGATCTTGATTTTCAATTACCGGCACTGGCGTGACTGTTCCGCTCGCTACTGCTGATTGATTGTTTTCATCCCAATACAAATCATAAATATATCGCACCTTGGTTCCAACTAGAATCCCGGTCTTTTTAGCCACAAAATCACCATAAGTCGTGCCACCACCGGAATAGACTTTAAAAAATTCCGCCAATGTCATTTCCGGTTTATAACTTTTGAGTTTTCCGGAAAATCCCCACATTAATAATTTTTTCAGTGCATAAAATCCGTCGTCTAAAGTTCGAAAAACTGCATATGTCAATCCGTTCGGACTTGTGTACTGGGCTACCGCTCCCAACTCTTTTGCCAATGCACCAGCTAAAATATTCCCTGGATTGTTTGTTCGAAAGCTAATACTACCTTCGGGATATTTTCCCCCTGGACTAAAAAAACCTTCTTTTTGTTTTACCGCGAGCGCGATTGCTTCGATTTTATCCATATATTTTATGTATTTTGTTAAAAATTAAATTGCCTCTAAAAGCTTCTAATTCTCTTTAGTGATAGGGAGCATAATGTTGCTCCCTATCGTTTTCCTACGCATGACCGGCGTGATAATCTTGATAATCATCATCACCTTCCGGCACACAGCAGAAATGAATCTCGGAGGCGAATTTGTCCGTAACTTCGGCACCTTTTTCTATGCAATAAGATGCGCACCCGTTCTCATTAAAAGACCAGCAATGCTTACGACAATTATGACAGTGCATACTTCTCCTTTCAGCCATTTTCCCCATGTGGGATAGTTGACATCTTCCTGTTCAGCTTTACAAAGCTGGCAGATATTGGTTGAGACATTGTCAGGGTTAACTTTGTCAAAAACACATTCAGACTCTCCGCAATGAAAGCAGGGGCGGATCACATTCCCAACAATGATGCATCCAGTTTTCTTCCCGCAGACTTTGCACTTGATCAGCTTTTGCATTATCCTCTCCTTTCCAACGACACGGTTTGCATTCTCGTGTGATGAGCGGTTCGCACGGTTCGCTTAATTTTAAGCACCCGGAGCGATAATAACACTCAAAGCACCACGAGATGCCACCGGCATAGTTGAAGCAATAATATTCCTCACAACTCGGACAATACCCTAGACGGTTTTCAATCCCCGCGTTTGGGTTTTCCGATTTAGTAAGCAGATTAGCCCACGCCTTGGCAGTTGCATTGAGCTTCTTCCAAGAGCGCTCTAATCCTTTGGCGATTGCTATCCTCTGCGACTTGGCTCTTTTCTTTTCTGACCTCGTCATAGTCATCCTTTCGGTAAGACGCGCACGGCGTCCATCGTCCTGCTGGTTTAGTCAGGCTCAAACGACAAAAACTTTGTTCATATCGGCATCCGCGACAGACTGACATAATTTCACCTCCTTAACTTGGAAAGAACTACTTCAATGACTGCTTAATTACCCAACCTAATATTCCCAAAAATGAAGCTATCGATAGAAAAACTCCGGCCCAAAATTTACCACTTCGCGCTTGCTCCTTAATCCAATCTTTCGCAATTATCGCTTTTTGTTCTCGGTCAAAAGCTGGTATTAATTGCGTGTTCACAATCGTCATTGTTTTGTTGATTTCATACATCGCCTTTGACAATTCTTTCTCGTGAATTTCTTGCGCGGTGCGATGCTCGTCAAGACTTTTTTCCACATCTTGAACTTTGGCAAAAACTTCCTCAGAGAGAATTTTTTGACTCTTGATTTTCTTTTTTATTTCCTCAAATTCTTCGCCTTTGTCGCAGATGTGGTCCATAATTTTATTTATTGTGTGTTTTATAAATTTAACTTTTTCTAATGAAGGCTAAAACGGTAAATGGTTGCATATTATTATGTGCGGCATCGCTACCTATATAATCGGTATATTCCGTTGCCGAACCAGTATCAACACCATTACCACTATTTGAATAGCTATGCCCCGCGTGCATAAGCGTGTTATGCCTATGTCTCGCTAGCTCTGCCACTGTCAAAACATGTGATTCCTCTCCACCAACATCCCCTAAAATCCTATTGGTTAATCCAGATCCCTGGCCAGCGCCAACGATCACTTTTCCGCCTAAATTTTTAGTCCCATTATTTCCATCGCAGATATACCATCCAGCGGGAATATTGGAAATTAAATCATCCCACATAATAACCGCACCGCTTGGCATCGCCGTATTTATCGCCGACAGTAAGTCGTCAAAATTTTGATTAAGTTGCCCCGACGAAATCGTTGTCGACGGTGAGAATGTGTAAGTTTTTGCTGGCCACATATTATTTATTCTTTAAATTTGTTAATCTAGTTATTTTTTCCTCGTGCTCTTTTATCGCCTTTTTTTTAAAATGCTTTTCCGGACTAGTGTTTGGGTCCGTAACTGTCATTTTGTCATAATCTATCGGTCTTTTTTTGTCGTCTTGCCCGCTCCAATAGGTTTTATGATTATCAAGAATTTTATCAGCGGTTTTTTTCACATTTTCCCCTGACACTAATTTCAACTTGCAATCAGCGCACACCCCAACTTGCATTAATGTTCCATCGCTTAATTCAACGATATGACTTGCATAGCTTTCCAAAAGTCGCGCCTTTCCTTTTTCGCTCAAATCCATTATCTCTACTCCGCAAGCAGTGCAATACCCTGTCATTGTTTTCATTTTTTCTTTTAATGTTTTTGCCATATTTTTATGCCGGCGATGCCGGATTATCGACGGTTATTGAGTCAATTAACGCTCTGTTTATGCTATCAATTTTTTTCGTAATGTCGGGTTGTCGGTTGGATAATTCCAAAGTGACAGCGTCCGGGACATAGTCAATTTTCATAATTTGCAAAACCAGTGAGCTTGCGTTAGTGATGTCATAATCCCAAACATCGACATCGAACAAGGCCTCGTCCCATTTTGTGTCTGCCTTACTGGTAGCATTTTTAATCCGGCACGTATCACCAACTTTGATGCTCTCAATGTCGTAGCCTTTTTGTTGCTGATACGCATCGCCATTATTATCACTGACTCTGATTTGCACTCGCACCTCGGGATCCTTAAACATTCCTAAAATTCGATTGGCGATTATTAATGAAACGTCGTCAGTTGTTACCTTTTCGTCAATGTATTTTATTGCTCGTGTCCCATACGCGCTTACTGATCCACTGGAAATATATTTTTTGTAATAATTAGGCGTACCTCCTCCG
>JAJYBE010000006.1 GCA_021779205.1 bacterium | reverse complement strand
TTTTTTCCACAGCAGCAGACAGCCAGCCAAGCGTAGAAATACATGTCTTGCAAGGAGAACGAGAAATGGCCGCGGATAACAAAACGCTTGGGAGATTTATTCTTGATGGCATTCCACCGGCGCCACGCGGAATTCCTCAAATTGAAGTAACTTTTGATATTGATGCTAATGGAATTTTGAATGTCAAAGCAAAAGATAAGGCAACAAACAGGGAACAATCTATTCGCATTGAAGCTTCCACTGGACTTTCCAAAGAAGAAATCGAAAAGATGAAAAAAGATGCAGAAGTTCACGCCGAAGAAGACAAAAAAAAGAAAGAGGCGATTGAAGCGAAAAATATGTCCGATACTCTGATTTATACAACCGAAAAAGCTTTGCGCGATGCCGGAGATAAAATTACAATTGATGAAAAAAAACCGGTTGAAGAAAAAATTGAAGCACTAAAAAAAGTAAAAGACGGCGATGATTCCCAGGCAATTAAAAAAGCTACGGATGAACTTTCTCAGGCGGCGCAAAAAATTGGAGAAAAGCTCTATAAAGCCGCTCAAGAAGCGCAAGCGACACAAGCCCAAACTTCTTCGACCGAAGAAAAACCAAAAGAAGAAGCAAATGATGCGGAAACAAAAGATGAAGCAAAAAAAGAATAATACTGATTTAGCCACAAAAGAGCCCCATTAAAACGGGGCTCTTTTTTATTTAAGAGAAAAAATGGGATCTATTTTGCCAATTCTTTATCGATTGCGGATTTCAATTGATCAGCAGAAATTGTTCCACTTTGAAGTTGATCGTTGATAAAAACGCTTGGCGTTTCAGAAACAGCAAAACTATCCGCTTCCTTTTTGTCTGCGTCAATTTTAGTTTGATATTTTTTATCCACCAAACACTGATTAAATTTAGCCACATCCAATCCCAATGTTCTGGCATATTCTTTGAATTTTGGTAAATCATCCTTAGTCGACCAAATTTCTTGATTGGCGTAAAGCTTATCGGCATATTCCCAAAATTTATTTTGCTCCAAAGCGCAACCGGCAGCCAGCGCCGCATCATTGGCTTGAGTGTGAATATCTATTGGTAAAAATTTATAGTCGAATAATACTTTATCTTGATAATTTTTCATAATGTCACGCAAAGCCGGTTGAAATAATTTGCAATAAGGACATTGGAAATCAGAAAAGATAACCACTTTTACTTTTGCATCATTAGCGCCAAAAACAGCATCTCCATCATTGACTTTCGGCAATTCAACATATTTTCCAACCGGAATTCCGACATCTTGCGTGCGCAATGCCAGCTGATTATCTTTTTCATCAAAAAGCGTTCCGGCTTGGCTATAAAAATCGGTTTGTTTCACCTCAGATCCAAACACGAAAGCCGGCAATGTTTTAATGGCGAATTTTTGAATCAATTGCTTGCCTTCTTCGGAATTATAATCAAGTTTCCTAGTTGCCAATGTCGGCAATATTCTTTTTAGCCAAACTAAAATTTCATTCACCTTGCAGTTTTCACAATTATCATCATTGATCACATCAATATTTACCACCGGTTCGCCATAAGCTACCCAAGTTTTTTTATCAGCCTCAAAAATATCGCTTTGATTCAATTTTTTGGACGAAAATCCATCCCGCCTAATCAGTTGTGAAAAATCAACGAAAAGGCTACCCAAAAACATTCCCAAAAGCAAAATAATAATGGAAGTTAAATTTTTAGTTTTATTTTTTATTTTTTTGCCATCCACAATATTCTTTTCTTCTGTTGATTGAATGTTTTTTTCCATTTCCATAAATTTAGAGCCTTATTTATTGTACAAATCAATTTTGTGTTTGATTATTTTGCTCGGTAGGAGCGCCTTGATTATTTTTTTCATTTCCACTTGTTACGGAATTATTTTGACTTTGCGACATCGCATTTCTCGCCTGCATCAAATCCGTTTGCATTTTATTGATATCATAATCTTGAAAATCAATTTTCATCAAATAATCATTATAGCCAATTGTGATTTTTTTCAATGCTTCAGTCTTAAGTGTAATGCCAATCAAAAACCCCAAAACAAAAAGTATTCCCAAATTTATGATGAAATTCTTTTCATTGTCTTTTTTAATTTCTTTTTCCATGTGCTTTTAGAAAATTATTTTTCACCAAAAATCTTTTTTAGTTTAGCACAACCAAAAAAAGCCACAACTTGCACTTTTTATATTTTATTGTATATTTTTTTATTCAATCTTTTCGCAATGCTTCCATTGGGCTAAGCTTGGATGCGACGCGCGCCGGATAATAACCAAAAACTATGCCTGTCAAAAAAGAAAAACCCACGGCTAAAAATATGGCATTGGCGCTAATAGCTAAATTTATCGGGTAGCCAAAGGAACTGGAAAGATAAGACAATATTAAGAGTAGCAAATACCCCAACATAATTCCGATTATTCCTCCAAAAAAAGTAATAAAAATCGCCTCCCACAAAAATTGACGCAAAATATTCTTCGCCTTAGCGCCCACCGCTTTACGCAATCCAATTTCAAAAGTGCGCTCCGCTACTGCAACATACATTATATTCATAATTCCAACACCGCCGACCAAAAGTGAAATGGAGGTCAGTGCCAAGAGCAAAATATTGATTGTATTAAACACGCTATTGATTGTATTTTGCGCATCTTTAATCGACATAACTCCAAAATCATCTTTATTAGGATCGGTTATTTTATGTAATTTTCTCATTTCAAAAATAATATTGGCGGTTGTTTCATCGATAGCATTTTGGTCGCTCACTCGCAATCCAATCATTCGAACATAATTTACACCTAAAATTTTTTTTTGCAATGTTCTCACCGGAATATAAATAATTTCATCAAAATTAAAAAATCCCACCGTTCCTCTTTTTGCCAGCACGCCGATTACTCGATATTTTTGATCTTTAATTTTAATTTCCTTGCCAATTGGATCGACTCCGCCAAAAAAAGCATCACTGATATCCGATCCAATCACTGCCACTTGCGCTAAACCACGATCATCCGCTTCGAAATAGAAAGATCCTTCTTTTAAACCAAAGTTAGCATCCACCTCCGGCAGTTGCGATCCGGCGCCAAAAAGCATAACTTGCTTGTTGAAATTTTGATAGCTAACCAATTCTTGGTCAATTGAAGCGGCATAGTAACTTTTAATATTTGGCAATTTTCCCAATGCATCCGCATCAGAAAGAGTAAGGGTTGTAATCTGAATTCCTGTTGCCTGCCCAACAGCATTGGAAGTTGATGTCTGTTTTGTTGCGGGAACCTTGACTTCCACTTGGATTAAGTCCGTGCCAAAACTGTTTACTTGCTTTAAAATATATTCTTTCACTCCTTGCCCCAATGCGCTTACCAGAATAACTGCCAATACACCAATAACCACACCAACCAATGTTAAAACCGTCCGTCCCAAATTGGCGCGCAGATTATTAATTGCTAATTTAATTGAAATAATCAACTCTGTTAACATAATGAATTTATTATTTATTCATAGCGCAACGCTTCCATCGGAGAAATTTTTGAGGCTTTAAGTGCCGGATAAATTCCAAAAATCAATCCGATAAAAATAGAAACCGATGTAGCAAGAATTATTGCGCTTCCAGTAATCATAAATTGCCAAGAATAGCCGAGTTGATTGATAATTATCGCCGCTAAAAAAGAAACTGCTATGCCCATAATTATACCAAAAATTCCGCCGATTAATGTAATAAAAATCGCCTCGACTAAAAATTGAGAAATAATATGCGAATTTCTGGCACCAATCGCTTTACGCAAGCCCACTTCGCGAACACGCTGATGAACCGAAATCAGCATAATATTCATAATTCCCACACCGCCGACAACCAAAGAAATTGCCGCTACTGCCACCAAAAAATATTTTAAAATATTTGTTATCGTCGTAAGCACATCAAGAGCCTGAGCGCTATTTCTGATGGAAAAATCATCGCTGGCGCCACTTTTTATTTTGTGTTGTTCGCGAAGAGTTATTTCGATATCCGAAACAGCTTTATCCATATTATTTTTATCATCAATTTTAATTCGCATAAAATTCAAATAATCAATTCCCAAAAGTAATTTTTGTCCGGTAAACAAAGGAACGAAAATCATATCATCATTATTGGAAAACCCCACCGACCCCCTTTCGTCCAATACGCCTATAACGGTTAAACTGATATTTTTCAACGAAATCGTTTTGCCAATCGGATCTTCATTGGGAAAAAGATCATTTGCCCGATTAAAACCCAAAACTGCTGTTCGCGCCATATTAGTATCATTTTCTTTGGCAAAAAATCTACCCTCTTTTAATTTTATATCCTCGACATTTATTAAGCTAGCCGTTACGCCCTGAAAACTGGTCTGAAAGGAACCGTTTTTATTTTTTACTGTTGCCGATCCGGTTACATAGGCCGATGCGTCAACCGCGTTAGGCACATTCCTTTTCTCTAAAACAGCTTTTAAATCAGCGTATTTTAAAGTTGTTGTTACCACTCCCAATACGGAAGCCGGCGGTCCTTTTTGATCAGAAGCTCCCGGTAAAACTCCAATTAAATTAGAACCGATTCCCGATACTTGATCTAGAATTAGTTTCTGAGCGCTAGCTCCAATCGCCATTACAACAATCACAGAAGCAATTCCAATAATAATACCCAGGATTGTTAAAAATGAACGGAATTTTACCGCCATTAAATTTTTATAAGCTATTTTGATTGAATTGGTAAATATCATTTTATTATTTCAAAAGCTCATCTTCGCTTTCAGCTATTTTTCTATCCTTAACCAAATCATCAGCAATAATCGCTCCGTCTTTCATATATAAAATTCTTTTGGCATGTTGTGCCGTATAAGTTTCATGCGTTACCAAAATTACAGTGTGCCCCGCATCATTCAATTTTTGTAAAATTCTCATTACTTGCAGCCCCGATTTAGAATCCAAATTGCCGGTCGGTTCATCAGCAAAGATAACTTCCGGATCATTAACCAGCGCTCGTGCAATTGCCACTCGCTGCTTTTCACCTCCGGACAATTGATTGGAAAAATAGCCTAAACGATGCTCCATTCCAACAGCATGCAAAGCGGAATTTACCCGCTCTTGATTATTTTTCAAATATTTATTGCTATATAAAAGTGGTAATTCAACATTTTCAAAAACAGTTGTGCGAGAAAGTAAGTTAAAAGATTGAAAAATAAAACCGATTTTTTTGTTGCGAATTTCCGCCAACTGATCATCCAGGAATCCGGAAATATCCAACCCTTCAAAAAAATACTTTCCTTCACTGGCTCGATCCAAAAAACCCAAAATTTGCATCAATGTCGATTTTCCCGATCCGCTTGGGCCCATAATGGAAATAAACTCGCCTCTTTCAACAGAAAAAGAAATACTGCGCAATGCTTGAGTTTCCACTCCATCGTTAGCATATGTTTTGCATAAGTTTTCAACATTGATTAACATTTGGTTTGACATAAAAAATTTTATACACTATATTTACGGCAAGTTAGTTCTTTTTGAAATAAACACAAGAAATAAAAAAGGAGGCGTTATGATAAGAGAGCAAATTTCAGTTTTAAATTTATTACCAACAATTTGCAGTGAGTGTCTTCGTCCTCGCGTTTTTCCCAGATGGGATAACCTTTGCGGAGGGCTTTATCCCCTGCGACCAAAAAAAGACAATTGTATTTATTTCATACCGGCTGTTTGCGATTGTTGCGAAAAATCCGGCAAAAAATGCTCGAACAAGAGCGAACAAAAAATAAACGGCTGCGGAGAATTTCAGCCACGACTTTCATATCGGTCGGACGCGATTCGCATATTCGACTGAACAAAAGGCGTATTTTGCAAATAAACTATCTGCAAAATACGTCTGTTTTTTTGCTCAAAAATGCCTAATTATTTTTTGTAAATGTAATAACCTCGTCTCCTTCATTTAATCCACTTTTCACCTCAACAAGACTGCCATCTCCTTCCAATCCTGTTTCTATTTTTCTTTTTTCAATGTTTGCCGATCCGTCTGAATTATATGATTTTAAAACCTGAACGGATTTATCTATACCGGAAGTTTCCACTGCTCGCGCCGGAATAACCAGAACATTTTGTTGTTCTGCCGTATGCACATCAATATCCGTGCTCATTCCATCTTTCAAGCGCGGATCTTGATTATCCAAACTCAACTTAATTCCATAATAAACCACATCCTGAATAACTGTTGAGGCCGGATCTATTTCGGAAACCTTGGCAGATAATTTATCTTCGCTTGGAAAAGCATCCAGGGATAAATCCGCTTTTTGTCCAAGCTTTATTTTTATAATATCCGATTCCGGAACATTGGCAGATATCTCCAAATCCGTTCCTTGAAAAAGTGAAAACACTGTCGTTCCGGCAATTTCCGTTTCTCCGGGATCGAAATTTCTTTTTCCAATAGTAGCATCTATTGGGGAATAAATTTTTGTTTCGTCGATATTTTTTTTAATTTCCGCTATAATTGCTGCATACTTATCAATCACCGATCTTTGCGCATCACGTTGATCCAATGTGAAATCATTGCGCTTTCTTTTCATATTATCCAAAGTTTCTTTTTGCGTTTCCAAATCAGCTTGCGCTTGTTTAAGGCTTTGCTCCAGCGCTCCAGAGTCTAACTGCGCCACTAACTGATTTTTTTTAACCGCATCTCCAACGGAAACAAAAACATCTTTCAGTGTTCCCGTTGTCTTAAAAGATAAATCTATTTCATTGGGTGAAGTAATCTTTCCGGAAACAGAAACCGTTTGCACCAAATTTTGCCTCGCTACTTTTTCCGTCGTATATTCAACTTTGCTTTTTTTATTTTTAGAAAAATAATAAATTCCGCCAAACACAAACATCAGGATCATCCCCAGCCAAAGAAACTTTTTCTTTTTTGTCATAAAAATATTTTCTAAATTAAACTTTTTTGTTTTAACTGTGCATCCAGCGCCTCATTAACTAAAGCATCCGCAATTGCATTTTTTTCTCTAGGTATATGATAGAACTTAATTTCACTAAAATCAAGCATCAAATTCCAAATTTCCAAAAAACTTTTTTGAATATGCGCCTCTTTTAATTTATATTCATGATTAAGCTGGCGAACAACCAACTCGCTATCCAAATAACATTCAATGGCATATTTTTTTATCTTATCTTTCCCCAATATTTGCTTAAGCTTAATCAATCCATAAATAAGCGCAGCATATTCCGCTTCATTATTGGTTTTTTCTCCGATATATTCCCCGTATTTTTTCCCTAAAGATTCAATCCAGACACCAATTCCTGCCGGCCCCGGATTGCCTCGCGATCCACCATCAGTAAACATTTTAATTTTTTCTGTTTCTGCCATATTTTTAAATCTTTAACGCTAACAATTCTTCCGGGGTATCGAATAAATAATCCGGGCGATTTTTTTCCAGCATTTTTCTTGAATTAAAGCCCCAACTTACAGCGGCAACTCGCACATTCGCTTCTCTGGACGCATCAATATCACGACTCTCATCCCCGACATATACAGCTTCACTCGGATCAAAATGATATTCGTTCAATATTTTCTTTAGAATCTTCGCTTTGCCAAATAGATTTCTTTCACTATGAATAAAAGTAAAAACATCAATTTTATTATTTCGCATAAATTGCTCCAATATTTCCTTTCGCGTAGAGCTTAAAACGCCTAAAATAAAACCGCTTTTTTTCAATTCTTGCAAAGTTGGAATTATTTCCGCAACTGGGCCGACTTGAGAAATTTTTTGCGCAAATTTTTTTTGAATCTTTCTTGCTAAAAAAAATAATTTCCATTTGGAGATTTTTAATTGAAAAATAATTTCCCGCATTGGCAAATCTCTCGCTTTTTTAATTTGATCGGCGGAAAAAACACCAATGCCCTCCGTTTTTCCAAGCTCATTCACTATTTCAACCAGCGTCAAAAAAGAATCAGCAATTGTTCCATCGAAATCGAAAATGATAATTTTAGTTTTCAAATTTGGCATAAAAAAACAAATCGGCTTTTTTAATTATGGCACATTCTAAAATTTTTAAGCCATTAAACAAGATAAAATTATTTCTCTAAAAGTTCAACTCCCTTAATATTGATATCATTAATTGGGCGATCGGAAGATGTGGTTGCTGCGCTTTCAATTTTTAATGCAACATCCATTCCTGAAACAACTTGACCAAAGATCGTATAGCTCGGAGGCAATTGTGCTTCAGGACTCGCTGTTACGATAAAAAATTGACTTCCATTGGTATTTGGTCCGGCATTTGCCATTGCCAATATGCCTTGTTTATATTTCTCCGTTCCGGTCACTTCATTTTTAAATTCATAGCCGGGACCACCTGTTCCCCAGCGACTCTTCATTGATTCATCTTTAGAAAGCGGATCTCCCGCTTGAATCATAAATCCCTTAATCACTCTATGGAATTTTATTCCGGCATAAAAACCGCCACTTGCCAATTGCAAAAAATTAGTAACCGCCAATGGCGCATTCACTCCGGAAAATTGAACTTTAATATCACCCATATCGGTTTTAATTAGCGCAAAAGGATATTTTTTAATCAACTCTTGATTGACTATTGGCGCTTTGATTGCTGATTCCATATTATTATTACTTGATAAATTATTATTATTATTTGTGTTTATGCTTGGCGAGCTACTCTGATTTGATTTCGCATTAACACCACTCGCACTATTCACAGTAAGCCCATTGCTTAATCCCGATCCATTTGAAGCATTATTGTCGCCCGAGCAAGCCGAAAGAAAAAACAAAAGAAAAAACAACCCGACAATTGAACTATTTTTTTTAATGCGCATATTTTTATAACATTATCAAGTTACAATAAAATTATACATAATACTCACAAACTTAACAATAGACTATCTTGACCAAACAAAACCAAATTTGGTTAATATATTCTTCAAAGGATAGGTGTAAATTTCACACCCTTCGCACCCAAATCATTCATCGTTAATATTAAAACTGTCATTATATTTTTTCACGCAACAATTTTTCCGCCATTTGCGGATTAGCTTTGCCTCGACTCTCTTTCATTACTTGACCAATAAGGAATTTCAAAGCATTTTCTTTTCCCGCTTTATAATCAACAATTGATTTCTCATTTTTACCAAGCACAACATCCACGATTTTTTCCAATTCTCCCGCATCATTAACTTGGATCAAATTCTTCGCTTCAATAATTTGCGATGGGTCTCCGCCCGTTGCATACATTTCCGCAAGAACTGTTTGCGCTCCGGAAGAACTGATTTTTCCCTCTCCGATAATCGCAATCAATTCGGCATAATTCTCCGGAGTAATTTTCAGATCCTTAATTTCTCCCCCATCAATCATCAAATGTTTTCGCAATTCACCGACCATATAGTTTGCTGAAAGTGCCAAGCATTTTTCCAACGTGACGGAAAACTCCTTGCAACTAATTTTTTCCTTGATTTCACTGACCACATCTTCAAAATAATCAGCAAGAGCCGGATTGGTTGTCAAAACCGAGATCGTATCATCAGTCAAGGAATATTCTCCCTTAAAACGTTTTACTTTTTGATCGGGCAATTCCGGTAATTTTCTTTTCAAATTTTCCACATATTCCGGCGCAAACTGGAACGGTGGAATATCCGGCTCGGGAAAATAGCGATAATCATGAGCGGATTCTTTCTTGCGTTGCGATACTGTCGCATTGCGATTTGCATCCCAACCGCGCGTCTCTTGGATAACATTTTCACCTCTTTCCAGAATTTCAGTTTGCCGACTGATTTCATAGGCAATCGCTTTTTCCACGAATTTAAATGAGTTAATATTTTTTACTTCCACTTTTGTGCCAGACAATTTTTCTTCTCCCTGTTTATATAAAGAAAGATTCACCTCGCAACGCATATGTCCTCTTTCCATATCCGCGTCAGAAATTTTAAGATAACGACAAATTTGTTGCAATTTTTGACAAAATATACGCGCTTCTTCGCCAGTTTCAATATCCGGTTCGGTTACCAATTCCATTAATGGCACACCAGCTCGATTAAAATCCACCAGGGAATAACTCGCGCCTTTCGGATGCACCAATTTCCCCGTATCCTCTTCCAAATGAATTCTGGTTACGCCAATTTTTTTATTCATCACTTCCAAATACCCTGCCTCGCAAAACGGTTCATCATATTGCGAAATCTGATAACCTTTTGGAATATCAGGATAAAAATAGTTCTTGCGATCAAATTTACTGTTCAAATTTAACCGACAATTCAAAGCTAATCCGGCCAGTTGCACAAACTCAATCGCCTTAATGTTGGGTACCGGTAACGTTCCGGGTTGCGCGGTGCAAACCGGACAAATATTAACATTCGGCTCAACCTCAAGACCCAAGCCGTTTTTACAAGCGCAAAACATCTTAGATTGAGTTTTTAGCTCAACATGGATTTCCATGCCAATAACAGGAATGTATTTCATATTCTGAAAGATTATTTTTTAAAAAATTTTTCTACTAGCTTAGCATACCAAACAATTTCGCTGTCTGCAATTGCCATTAGAAAAATAATAATCGCCACCATCGTGAGAATAATATCATCCCAACCGGGAAAATAATAATTACATATCATTCCATCCGAAGTGCAGTTTAAAAGCAGCCCGATCTCGTCCCCAAAAAGCCCCAATCCTATGCCTATAAGCGCACTGGCCAATTTCTTTTTTTTACAATCATCCTCCAATGTCCCCAAAATACCACCCAAGGAAAGACAAATCATACCGAAATAAAAATGATGGATGTGATAGCCTTCGATATAAACATATTTTGTAAAATTCAAAGAATATAATCTCGCCGCGCTAAAGGAAAACAAAAAAGCAATCAAAACAATAAATAAATACTGCTTTTTTTGCCGACGAATATCAAAAAGATGTTTTATTTTTTTAAGCATTTTAAAAATTGCTACCGTATTAACGATTATCCCCATTACCGCTCAACTTTCCTCTTTTCATTCTATCATATAATTTAGTCAGGTTGCCAGTTGCCACATCTTCCAAGGAAATTCCCAACTCCGTTGCTAATTGCGTCAAATACCATAAAACGTCTCCCAGCTCCTTTTTTATCTCCTCGCAATCAACCTCATCAAGTTGCCCATTCTTATCCCGCAAAACTTTTTTAATTTTTTCCGCCACCTCGCCAGTTTCGCCAGAAAGCCCAAGTGTCGGATAAATATAATTTTCACCGGCATCGGGATATTTCGCCGTCACGCGTGATTTTTTTTGATACTCTTCAAATTCCATAAAATTAAATAAACTGATTAATTAGCTTAGCCATATCTTCCCCTACTTTTTCCACGCTTTGATTGGCATTCACGAGCTTCCAGTCATATATTTTCGCCAAAAGCAAATGGAAGTTTTTACAAATCTTGATTCGTTCGCTTTCCATTTCATTTCTATGATCTTTTTCAATTGCCGTGTTGAACCTTTCACCATACATAAGAATTGAAAAATCCGCCAGCAACAAATTCTTATTTATTTTTTCCAGATATTCCAAATTTCCTCCCCAAGTCAATCCCCATGCAATACCGGTTCCGATATAGTCCTCCGCCACAATCCACTCTCCGGATTTTAATCTTTTTTTTAATTCTGCTTCATAACGAACGCGATTATCCGCATATTTTTGCTGTAATTCATCTGTCGATAACTCATTTTCAGCACGAAACTGCGGATCACGCAAATATTTATAGATAAACGGCCCTTCTGGTGGAAGATCATAAATTGGATATTTCAAGCGGCTGGCCTTCAATCCCTTGCTTTGCAAATATTTTACCAAAATTTCCACTTGCGTGGTTTTGCCAATACCGTTAATTCCATAAACCGCAATAAATTTTCCTTTTTTCATATTAGTATAAAACCTTATATTTCAAAACTACTGAATTATCATTGATTTTATCAATATCAATCAATTTTAAATTTACATCAAAATCTCCTTTGAAAAGCGAGATGCCGCCACCAAAAATTTTTGGCTCAACCGTAATAAATATCTCGTCAATTAATTTATGCTTCAAAAAAAGCGTATTTATCCCCGCTCCTCCGCCTAAAATCACCTTTTCATAGCCTTGTTTTTCTAATTCTTGCAAAACATTTTCCGGATCACCATCAACCCATTTCACGCCTTTTATCGATTTTGGGTTTTTTTCCAATGTAAAAACCACATTCAAACGATCTTTGAGCGGTGCGGGAAATGTAAAAAAGGTTTTATCGCCCATAATCACAACGCCTGATTCCTTGGAAATTTCTTGAAATAATTTTTTATCTTCTTTGCTGGTCCAATCAGGAAAATGGTTATCCGTTCTGGCAATTTTCCCATCCAAAGTCATTGCCATCATCATTATTATTTTCATAGAAAATCACAGTTTATTTCTTAGATCGCAATTGGCGCTTTAATTGCCGGATAAGGCTCATAACCGACAAGCTTAAAATCTTCAAATTTAAAATCAAAAATATCTTTCACTTCCGGATTAATCTTCATTGTTGGCAATGATCTCGGCTCGCGACTGAGTTGCAATTCCACTTGTTCAAAATGATTATTATAGATATGCACATCGCCAAAAGTATGCACGAAATCCCCCATCTCAAGCCCGCAAGCTTGCGCCATCATCATGGTAAGCAGCGAGTAGGATGCAATATTAAACGGCACCCCTAAAAATACATCACAGCTTCTTTGATATAGCTGGCAAGATAATTTACCATTCGCAACATAGAATTGAAAAAGCAAATGGCACGGTGGCGGTGAAGTTTTTGTTCCACGCACAAGCCCTCGCAAGTCTCCGACATTCCACCCACTGACAATAATTCGACGAGAATCCGGATTTTTCCGAATCATTTCTTGCGCCTGAGCAATTTGATTGATCTTTGTTCCGTCTGGCGCTTCCCAATGAGTCCATTGCTTACCATAAATCGGACCTAGTTCTCCTTTTTCATCCGCCCACTCATCCCAAATTGTTACTCCATGATCATTGAGATATTTAATATTGGTGTCGCCACGCAAAAACCATAATAATTCATAAATAATGGATTTTAAATGCACTTTCTTGGTAGTTACCAAAGGAAATCCCCGACTCAAATCAAACCGCATTTGATAACCAAAAATACTACGCGTCCCCGTTCCGGTACGATCACTTTTGTCGACACCTTTTTCTTTGATTGTTCGGAGCAATTCAAGATAATTTTGCATATACTTTTCATTTTTATATTAAAATTACATATCCGCATAAGTCTGCATTTCTCCACTTATTAGATTGTAGCCAATGCCGGCTTCTTGAAATATCTCCTTGCTTCTTCCGCCCGCATGATAGTCCAAATTACATACTACTTTTTTAATCCCAGCATTGATGATCATTTTTGCACAAGTATAGCAAGGGGTCATATGGCAATATAGCGTTGCCCCATCCAATGAAATGCCAAAACGCGCGGCGTTGGCAATCGCATTTAATTCTGCATGGCTCGTCCTGATGCAGTGTCGAGTTTCTTTGCCATCTTCATACGTCACAGTGTGCATTTCATGACCAATTTCATCACAATGTTTTGTGCCAATTGGCGAACCGACATATCCTGTTGAAAGTATTCTTTTGTCTTTGGCAATAACGCAACCAGAACGACCACGATCACAAGTGCCTCTTGAGCCGACTAATTCTACCAAATTTAAAAAATATTCATCCCATGATGGTCGCTGATATTTCCCTCCTTCTTCCATATTATTTTCCCGCCCCCAAATCTTTAATTATTTTATCAACCTGCTGATACAACTCTGAAAAACCGCCGTCATTATTTATAACAAAATCGGCGTATTTTTTTAAATCTTTAATCTGTCTTTCCGCTTCTCTTTGATTATCAAGCTTAAAATCCGCAAAAGTTTTTGTAGCATCATCACTATTTTCTTTACGTTTAATAATTCGCTTATAACGATTTTCCATTTCGGTCTCGATATAAACCAAATGAAAATCAGGAAGGCTTCTAAGTTTTTCAATATCCGCCATGCGTCGCACACCATCAATTACAATAATCAAATGCTCATCCGCTTGCGCATCATGATAAATTACCTCAGAAAGCAAATTGTCATTAAAATTTTCTCGAAAAATAGTGGAGATTTTTTGCAAATTTTCTCGGCTTTCTTCCAAGTGCATTCGACGCGCCACATCGCGAAGCGCCGTTGAAAAACGATGAATATTTCCGCCTTTTTTTTCTTTAATATATTTTGCAAGTGTTCCTTTGCCACTGGCAATTTCACCCGCAATTCCTAAAATTATTTTCATAAAATAAATCGCTATACCTTCAAATATTTTCTGATTGCAATTAAACTGCTTATTATACCCAAAACAGAACCAATAAGCACTTGCATACCAAGTAAAAACCAAAAATTAGCCAGGTATAATTGAGTAAAATCAATTCCTGATATAATTTTTACAAGATATGGAGTTATTATTCTTATGGAAACAAACAAAAGCACTAAAGAAATAAATGTCGCTCCAAGCCCATAAATAATTCCTTCAAAAATAAACGGCAAACGGATATATGCATTTGACGCTCCCACTAAGCGCATTATTTCAATTTCTTTTCGATGGGTATAAATTGTAATACGAATAGTATTAAAAACGATTAAGATTGTAATAAAAGAAAGCACTCCGGAGATCGCCAGCCCGATTTTTTTTGTTTCTGCAATAATATAGTTTAACCTGTCAATCACTTCTTTGTTTTTGCCATAATTGATATAACTAATATCATCTTTAAAGGTGGCATTTTTTAGATAATCATTTACTAAATTATATTGAGAAACATTACTTGCCTCAATTATCAACGAGGCTGGCAAAGGATTTTCCCCGATTTCATTTAAAGCGTTCATAATTGTCGAGTTATCGGCATTATTACTCTTAAAACCTTCTAGCGCTTGATCCTTGGAAACATATCTTACTGTTTTTATTTCACTGAATTTTTCCAAATCAGCCTTATCGCTAAAAATACTTTCTTCAGAAATATCCGGCTTAAAATAGACGCTAATATCGACATTATCTTCAATATTTTTAATCGCGCCATTGCCAATCAGCATTAAAAAAAATAGTGCGCTAATTGAAAACAAAGAAAGCAACATTACGCTAACTGCCGCAACGCTTAGATAACCATTGCGCATAAAATTAATTCCACTTTCCTTTATTGATCTTGCTATTGCTAAAAACATATTTTTTTATTTTTATCGATAACTGTTAATAAACCTTATATTTCCCTCTCAAATCATCACAAATAACTCGTCCTTGCTCCAAAACCAGCACTCTTTTTGCCGCTTTGTTAATAATATCCTTGTCGTGGCTGGCTAAAATTACCGTGGTTCCCAATTTATTTATCTTGAGCAGTAATTGCATGATATCCATAGAGGATGCCGGATCAAGATTGCCGGTTGGCTCATCGGCAATAATCACACTTGGCTTATGAATCAGTGCGCGTGCCATTGCTACCCGTTGTTGTTCTCCCCCGGAAAGCTCATGAGGAAATTTATTTTGACGATTGCCCAATCCGACAATTTCCAAAATTTGTGGCACATCCTTGAATATTTCATTCTTAGAAACTCCGCAAACCTCCAACGCATATGCCACATTTTCAAAAGCGGTTTTTTGAGGTAATAATTTAAAATCTTGAAAAACCGTTCCAATATTTCTTCGATGCTCCGGTAATTTTCTTCGACTAATTCCGTCTAGCGGACGATCATTAAAAAAAACCCTTCCGTTAGTCGGCGCCTCTTCGACATAGATTAACTTCAAAAGAGTGGACTTTCCGGCTCCCGATTGTCCAACAATGGAAATGAATTCTCCGCTTTTTATTTCCAAATTTATATTATTCAAAGCCACAAATTCATCTTTATAGACTTTTGAAACTCCATCAAACTTTATCATCTTATTTTTATCTCTTTATTATTTTTTTCTTCACTTTTATATTATAACCCGATTTTTAAATATTTCAAATAGCTTTCAATAAATATTTGCAAATCCCCCTCTAGGACGCTTTCCACTTGAGCCGTTTCCGTCTTTGTTCGGTGATCTTTGACTAATTTGTAGGGATGAACAACATAGGAACGAATTTGACTGCCCCACTCCGCACTTGAATGTTCACCGCGTAATTTTCTTTTTTCCAACTCCTGTTCTTCCAGATATTTTTTATGCAATTTAGCTTTCAAGATTTTCATTGCCTGTTCTTTATTTTGCAATTGACTTCTTTCATTTTGGCAAGATGCCACCACTCCGCTTGGGATATGCGTAATGCGCACAGCGCTATCGGTTGTGTTAACGCTTTGTCCGCCAGCGCCACTGGAACGATAAACATCCACGCGCAAATCTTCCGTTTTTATCTTTACTTCAGCAATATCTTCGATTACCGGCATAACTTCAACGGCCGCAAAAGAAGTTTGGCGCAAATTATCCGAATTAAAAGGCGAGAGTCGCACCAAACGATGCGTGCCGTTTTCACTTTTCAAATTTCCATAAGCATAAGCACCGAAAATTTCCAGAGTGGCATTTTTAATTCCCGCTTCTTGTCCGCGCACTACCTCCGCTATTTTTATTTTGAATCCGTTTTTTTCACCCCATTTCAAATACATTCGCAAAAGCATTTCCGCCCAATCTTGCGCATCAACGCCACCCGCTCCGGCATAAATCGAAATAATCGCTCCGCTAATGTCATATTCTCCATCAAATAATGTTTTCAGTTCCAATTGATTTAATTCTTTTTCAGTTTCCACTATTTTTTCCACAAGCTCTGTTTTTTCGTCATCGCTCTTAAGCATTTCGAAAAATTCACTCAAATCGCCCAAATCCTGTTCCAGCTTTTCAATTAAAAAAATTTCGCCTTTAAGCATTCCGAGTTCCTGCATAATTTGTGTCGCTTTCCGATTATCATTCCAAAAATCCGCCTGTCCAGACAAATCTTCCAGTTCCAATATTTTTTGTTTTTTTTGATCCAAGTCAAAGACAGTCCCGAATATTCGGGAATTTATTTTTTAATTCGGCAATTTTTTGAGAAATATTTTCCATTCTTTAATTCTACACCTTTTTTACCATATTTCATACAAAATATCCAAAATATAATAAAACAATCCCGATAGCTATGACACCGTAACTCACATATGATTTGTTTTCTTTCGCAAGTGCGCCTTTATACATGCGCATTGTCTGAATTGGAAACATAATAAGAGCTAAACCCTTAATAAGCGCCAACCAACCCAAAAAAGTAATAATAAAAGAGCTATCCAACATCCACACATTGTGAAATGTAACCAAGGGAAGTCCGATTGCCAGACAAATCAAGCCACCAAAAAATACATACGCGGTTGAACCTAAAAAATCTCTTATTATGTCTTTAATAAATTTCGGATTGGTCAACATTCCAATTCCCATTGCGAAAAAAGTGATTCCCAGCCACTGAAAAAGTTGCGTATTTGTCATGGTTTTATTTCTTTATTTATTAGTGATTTCATTATAGCATAAAAACCGCTAACATTTTTGCAAAAAACTTTGAGGAATTAAAAACCTATCGCATATTAAATATAGGGGCACTGTATAAGAAATGTTTTTTTATTTATTATCAGAGAGTTCCGCAAGCTCAGGAATTTTGAAAATAAAGATTGTTTTGCCAATTCTGGCAACCAAGTTATTTTTCAAAATAGAATATTTCTTTTCATACGGCAGTTTTCCTTCAGCAATGGCATTATCCGCTGCCGGATATTTTTCAGTATAAAAAACATTGTTTTGATATTTTGTTACAGATACTGCTATGTATGAGTTTTCGTCAGGCAATCCCCACCAAGCAATGTTATAATCCTCATATTTCGTATCGCCAAAATAGTATTTCAAGGGCACAGCAGAAAATAAGTCAGTATATATCTTTTCAATTTTATTATCTTGAACCCATTTTCCCAATTCCTTAATATCCTGCCCCCAGTCATAATTCGAATCGGTGGCAATATTATATCCATTATCAATGCCACCACCATAATAATTATAATAAGGGAGATAATCTGGAAAAGTACCAACCACAGAAATGACAAGAAAGATAATAAGCACGCTAAAAACATATTTTATTTTGAAAAATGTAAAAAATACAATTTTATCCCAATAAAAATCCATGCCCTTTGCCACAAGTATTGAGACTGCAAATATAATAGGAAAAATGTGTCGCAAGCCTATTTGAAAATTTGAAGATAGTGCAACAACGCTATAAAGATATATAAATATCAGAAGCAATAATAGCAGTGGTGTTTCTATGAAATTCAAAAATCTAAGCTTAAGTCTCTTTTTATCAAAAACAAAGCTATACAAGGCAAATAGTAGCACTATGCCGCCGACAAGCAGAAACGGCAATGGCAATTTAGTTAAATACAGAATCGGAAAATATAAAACTCCGGCACCTTCAGCATCATAAACTTTGCCCATAAAAAAGATGTGTTGACTGGCATTATTCATTCTATCTAAAACCATTAGCACGCCACTGAAATATTCAGCAAGACCTCTCGTGATAGGATTTGATATCGTCATCGCGGATAAATATACGGCACCGGAAATATCTGATGGTTTCGAACTTTTTTGCTGGGTATAATTAAATACAATCTGAGACACCATTTCATCATTTGTCATATTTCGCGTATGAAAACAGTATACAAAACTAACTAAAAGTAACGCCACTAAAGTAAATGATAAAAATCTCACCAGATATTTCCCGATCTCTTTCCATGTTTTTTTTAAAGCATAAATATAGATCAAACCACCAAGAAACATAGTTGGAAATACCAATAGAGATGAAAATTTCGCCAATATAGCCAATGTGGTAAATATAATGGAAAATAAGTACCAATTTAATATTTTTTTATTCTCCACATATCTTTTTAGATAAATAGCAAAAGAAGATAATGCTATCATTTGCAATATTGAAGACATGAAATCCATTGTCGCCAATGAACCATGGGCAATATTGAATTGAGAAAAGGCAATGAAAAATATCGAAAACAATGAAGCTTTCAGACTCCATAATTCCGAAAGAAAACAAAAAAATATAAATAAAAAAAATAGTATTAAACAATATAACGCCAATGCGAGAATACAGAACAATAGTATCGGGATCATTCCTTTGATTAAACAAGAACGCATTACCAAAACCCCATTCATCATTAGCCATTTCCGATTCACTTGAAAATATTTCATTCTCAAAGGGATATTTTTCATCACCGAAAACATGCCCTATCTCTCTTGATGATTTATTAATGACGCCAATCCTTGGAATGTATGGATTAACAAGAAATAAGGGTATTGCGGCTATATCCTTAACTAGCGGTGGATGTTCAGGATTCAGCAAATACCTACCTGTTTTTAAATAATAATAACCTGCAGATATATGAGCAAACTCATCTGATGTAATCGTAGCGCCTGTATACTTTAGGTTTTTCCAGTCAAAGCCAGACACTGAAAACAACGCCAAAGAAAAGAAAGCTATGCATAAAAATGCCGCACACAATATTGAGCTTTTTCCAACAAATTTAAACATACTCGTTAAAACAAAAAAACAAAAATTGGCAGAGAGTATGGGGCGAAGTTTGAACATTTACTAAAAGATAAAAAAAATCCCCTCCCTTGACACTGCCTATCCCCCAAAACTTTTCGGCGAGGCTATTTAATGTTTGTATTTGCATTCATAAAATCAGTTATCCTTTCTTTCTTCTCGTTTCCTTGATCTGTTTTAAAATAAATCTCCAAAAACACAATTTTTTGTTCATTTGGCAGATAAGCATAAATAATACGAACACCGCTTTTTGCTCCGCGTCCCTTGAGACTTTTACATTGAAACTTTTTAACTTTAAAAAATTTCAACTCATCTGCATTACCCGCCCCTTTAATTTCAAAAATGCCTCCGCTATCTATTTCTTTACAATGCAAAAGTTCAATTCTATATTGCTTATTCACTTCCAAATCTCCCACTAATGATGGAAATTTCTTCAGCAGTTTTTTAAAATCACGCTTAAATTCTTCTGTTTCATCATAATTCATCATCGTATTGCCTTACGGAAAATTCATCAGTACGAGAAAAAACCGCTTCATAGTCAATTGGCTGCAAATCATTGGCGCCAATCCACGGAACATCTTTGTGAGAATAATCTCGCATTTTAGTGGCATTGAAATCTTTAAATCGTTCAATTTCCCAATCAATCAACTCTTTTTCTTGAGCTGAAAAAATTGAAAGGTTGGCAGATCTTCGAGGTAGATATTTTTTTTGATCGTGTTGAAAATATTTTTTGGTAACACGTGTCAAATCGCCGTCTTCTTCCATTTGAGCGACAATTTCAGGGAAAGCGACAGGAGTTGGTCCAAAGTGATTTTTTATGTATTTTGCACCGATTAACTGCTCTTCAAACTTTTCGTAAAAATCAAAATCAATAAAATACATCAGCTTGCATACCACTGCCTCGCCGATATTCGGACGCGCTCCAATCCGTTCTAAAATATACAAAAGCACTTCTTTAAATTTTTCTACTTTTTCCTGTGGTATTGAAATCCGCACTTCTGTTTTTTGCATCTTTGGCTTTTCTGGTTTCTCCAATTCCACTTTTGGCAATATTATATTTTTACCAGCAATAAAATCCTCTAAAGACAAGCCAAAAAAATGCGCCAATTTTTGCGCTTCTTCCACAAGCATTTTATGCGCTCCGCTTTCAATCTGGACATAAGTCGGACGAGAAACGCCAATTTTTTTAGCCAAAAACTCTTGGCTTATACCGTGTTCTTGGCGAAGTTTTTTTAAAAATGTAGTCATAATTATTATATTTCCAGTTTATCAAATGTAAATAATCCTGTCAAATAATATGTTATTATATATTACAATATGCAAACCATTATACTTCACTTGACCCACTACCATACCTATCCCAGAACTCCTAAGATGAATGCTCATTGTGAAAGATTTAATCGAACCCTCCAAGATGAATTCATTGATTTTCATAAATCCGATCTGCTTAATCCTGATATTTTTAATAACAAAATACTCAAATATTTAATCTGGTATAATACTAAGAGAGTTCATTATGCTTTCAAGAATCGACTTTCTCCGATACAATTCATAATGTCATTGCAAACTAATAATCTTAATTTACCTCAAGAGTGCAAAGTAGGGTGGACTTATACAAAAACTTCTATAAATAAGGATTTTATGTTAAAATGATCTTGTTATGAACTCCCATTCCATTACAGTGCAAAACCTAACAAAAAAATTTTCTTTCTCCGCAAGAAACGCATCTTCGGGTTGGTTGAAAAATTTGTTCTCGCCCGAAACTAAAGAAATTGTAGCGGTAAATGATATTTCTTTTTCGGTCAAACACGGCGAACGCATAGCATTCATCGGTCCCAACGGAGCTGGTAAATCCACCACGATCAAAATGCTCACAGGCATACTTTTTCCAACTTCGGGCAAAGTAAATATTCTCGGTTTTGACCCGACAAAAGACCGAAAGAAACTTGCCTACCAAATCGGTACGGTTTTTGGTCAGCGTTCGCAACTTCTGCCAAATCTTCCGCTAACAGATTCGCTTGAATTTTTTGGCGTGATGTATGATATGCCCGAAAAAGAAATCAAGAAAAGAATCGCCGAACTTGTGGGACTTTTTGATCTTAGCTCATTTATTACTCAACCAGTCCGCAAACTTTCGCTCGGTCAGCGTATGCGGGCAGAAGTTGCGACTTCTTTGATTCATAAACCAAAAATCATACTTCTCGATGAGCCGACAATCGGGCTTGATGTTGTTGCAAAAAAATCGCTTCGCGATTTGTTGCTCAAAATAAACAAATAAGAAAATACTACAATCTTCCTAACTTCTCACGATGTCGGCGACATTGAATCTCTATGCGACAGAACAATAGTTATCAATCATGGGGTAGTGATAAGAGATTTACCTACGCAAGATTTGGCAAAAACTTTTGTTCATGAAAAATATATTGATCTTATCGCATTAAGTAATTTTAATAATTTTTTTGAACTTCCAGAAGGTATTAGTTATTCCTCAAAAGATAAAAATAAAATTACTGTCGTTGTTGATATTAACAAAATCAATGTTCAGGAATCTTTGAAAAAATTGCTTGACCTGTTTGAAGTCGAGGACATTGATGTGTATAACGCTAACCTTGAAACAGTAATTAGGCATATTTATGAGAGAGATTCAACTAGCAACTAAAATACTCAAAACGCTCGTCAAAGATCGAATTCAATATTCCGATAGACTTGTCGTGGATACTATCGGCGTTATCGCACGATGTGGAATACTTCTAGTTTTGTATTGGTATGTTTTCAAATTAAGTAACGGCGTAATAAACGGCACGCCATTTCTTTTTGCCGCGTGGAGTATTTTTTTCTATTTCTCATTTTCAGTATTGAGATTGCGTGATATTTCTAGGGAAATTATGCGCGATATCCAAACTGGAAATGTTGAGGTTCTATTCAGCAAACCAATTTCTTATCTTTCATATCGAATGTGGTGGCAAGTTGGTTCTGGTATTTATTCTTTTGTCGTCATAACAATATTGGCGGTGATTGCTTTATTTTTTATCATTGGTTTTCCGCCAACAATGACGATTGAAATTTTTATTCCGACATTGATTTTGACCTTCATTTGCGGAGTGATACTTTCACTATTTCTATATACAATCGTTGGCCTTTTATCTTTTTGGATAGAAGATATAAACCCAGTTTTTTGGATTGTTGATAAGGCAGTCATGATTCTTGGTGGTTCCTATCTTCCTGTCGCTTTATTTCCAACGTTTATGTTTAAGATTGCTTTATGGAGTCCTTTTGGTGCTTCGCAATTCGTAACGCATACAGTTTATGAAACTTGGCAGACAAATTGGTATCAACTTGTCGGTATTCAGCTATTTTGGATTGTTTTTCTCGGACTGATTGTTTATTTTATGTTTGAGAGAGCAAAGCAAAAAGTATCCGTAAACGGAGGATAATTTTATGATGAAAGAATTATATTTCGCATTATACGCAATAAAAAAGAATATTCAAAACGGTACGGAGCTTCGCACAAGTTTTCTGATGAACATTGTCGGAATGAGTATCAACAATACCGCTTTTATAATTTTATGGGGATTTTTTGTAAAATCTGTAGGGATTATTGGTGGTTGGACAGTTGCCGACATCATTGGCTTACAAGGTTTCGTTGCTCTATGTTTTGGCATTGTATTTTCTGCGGGAGCTGGAATCAGAAAACTTGCCGATTATACAGCCTCGGGAGCATTTGATCGCTTTATGCTTTCGCCAAAAAATCTGCTTGTCAGAATTGCAACATCGTCATTTGGTGTTTCTGCTCTTGGCGATATAGTTTTTGGAATTGCGTGTTTGGGAATTTATGCTTTTTTTATTCACGCAACGATTTATCAAATTTTACTTATCGTATTACTCGTTGTTATTTCCACGATTGTGTTTTTGGCGGCAACAATAGTGATTTATTCAACGAGTTTTTTCTTTACAGACGCTAGTTCTGTAACAGGAAGTCTATTTGAATTATTTTTGACTCCCTCGCTATTTCATGGGGGTGCTTTTCAAGGAGCGATGAGGTTTATTTTTACATTTGCAATTCCATCACTTTTGATTGGTGCTTTGCCAGTTGAAATAGTGAGGGATATTTCTTTGGGAAAACTTTTATTGGTGGGTGTTCTCGCTATATTTTGGTTTATCGTTTCAATCAATATATTTAACCGAGCAATCAAGAAATATGAGAGTTCCAATTTTATGACCTTCGGGAACTAGCGCCCGCCTCGGTTTTTTTCCTGCCCGCCCGTGCCTAGACCCCAAAACTTTTCGGCGGGGTGGCGAGGTTTCCGTGCGACGACAGAGCTGGCATCCTTATTGAGAATTTTGCTTAAAAAATGAAACTTGGCGGAGAGATAGGGATTCGAACCCTAGGTACCCATATGAGCACACCTGATTTCGAGTCAGGCCCATTCGACCACTCTGGCATCTCTCCTAAAAAATATCGTGGACTTAGCGAGAATCGAACTCGCGTTTCCGCAATGCGAATGCGGCGTATTGCCACTGTACGATAAGCCCATTATATCCCATTATTCTCATTAAAATAATAATATCAAGCCCCCGCACATTTGGCAAACAAAAAAATAACCACAATCGAGCTTATGCATCCAAATAAAAAATAATGCTATAAAAAGATTATTTAGTAAATATTTTTAATTTTTCTACCGCATCGCGCCAAGCTGTCGCGGCAAATTTTCCCAGCGGACAAAAGGTGGTATTTTCCAGTGTCCACAATATATCTTCTACTGCTATCTTATCTCTATCAGAAATTTCTCCATCTCTTAGACGCTGGGCGATTTCATTGAGACGAAAAGTGCCTTCTCGGCAAGGCACGCATTTTCCGCAAGATTCACGACGAAAAAAACTTGCCCAAGATAATAATAAATCATAAATATTGGCACTCTTGCTAATCACCAAAATCGACCCTGAGCCGGAAACCGGCATATTTAATTCTTCTTTCAAAAATAGCCTTCCCGATGCTCCGCCGACTTGCGCAAACCAAAAATCATCACCATCCAATATTCCACCCCCTAAATTTTCAATTGCGTCTTTAATTGTTGTTTTTATTGATGCTTCGAACACGCCTCGCTTTTTTACCGCGCCTCCCAAGATGAATAGTTTTGTTGGATGATTGGCATATCTTTTTCCGCCATTGATAACTATCCAAGGAATATTGGCAATTGTTTCCGCATTGTTCACCACCGTAGGCATTCCAAAAAGTCCCGATTCCGCCGGATATGGCGGACGCAGTTTCGGCTCTCCCCGATTGCCTTCAATCGAATTGATTAACGCGGTTTCTTCTCCGCAAATATACGCCCCAGCTCCGGAAAAAATTTCCAAATGCAAAGAATAATCGGAGTCCAATATTTTTTCACCTAAAAATCCGTTTTCTTGAGCTTGCTCAATTGCTCGCGCTAAAATATTTCTCGCTTTTTCATAATTTCCATTAAGATAGATATAACTTTTTTTTGCGCCAACAACGAGAGCGGAAATAATTATTCCCTCCAAAAGCAAATGCGGATTATTTTCTGCCAAAGCGCGATCTTTATACACTCCCGGCTCCGATTCATCCAAATTGCAAATAAAATACTTTTCTTTTTTTTCTTGCGCCATCACCATCTCCCACTTTATTCCGGTTGGAAAACCCGCTCCACCTCGTCCGGAAAGTTCGGAAAATTTAACTTCTTCCAAAATTTTTTCCCTATTTGAATCGTTGATGAATTTTCTAAGCGCGCCGTATCCTTCAATAGCCAAATAATCCCTGATTTTCAATGGATCAATTTCACCCCAATATTTTGTTAATATTTTTTCAATTTTATCTTCAAACATATTCATTTAAAATTTCATACATCCTGCTTGTTGTAACTTTTTCAAAAGTTTTTCCGTTTATAATCATAATCGGCCCTTGCGCACACATCCCAAGACAACTGACAATTTCCAAACTTATTTTCGGATTGAATTTATCTCCCAATTTTATTCTAAAATAATTTTCAATTTCCAAAATGACTTTATTCGCTCCGCCTAAAACACAATCCGCTCCTGAGCAAACCTTGATCGTTAAATCAACTGTTTTCTCCAAATTAATTAAATCATAAAAACTGGCGGTTTCATAAATCTGAGAAAGAGGCAAAGAAAAATATTCCGCTATTTTTTTCGCGTTATCTTCTGAAATACAACCAAAATTGGCGTTAATTTCTTTTAACGCCAAAAGCAAATTATTTTTTCGAGGATCAAATTCCAATAAAATCTTCTCCGCCGTCGCACTTTTTAGCATTTTAATTTTAATTTAGATCTTATCATTGCTTCCAAACAGCAAGATCTTTTTCTTGACGCTGTCCTTTACCGCTTC